>NZ_JANEZT010000142.1 GCF_025403405.1 Frankia tisae | reverse complement strand
GTTGGTGGCGGAGCCGGACGTGTTCCAGTCCGACGTGATGTCCGTGCCGGGGGCGAACAGGTCCACGCACCTGCCGAAGTTGGAGTACGAGATGTCGCGGCTGTCGTCGGTGGTCGTCGGTGGTCGTCGGTGGTCGTCGGTGGTCGTCGGTGGTCGTCGCGCCCATGGTGATGGCGCGGGGAAGCCTGGCGGGGGAGAAGTCGCATGCGTCGCTGCCGCCGTTGCCGGCCGAGACGGAATAGGGCAGGCCCGTGTTGATGGATCGGCGCGCTGGTCGCGGGGCGGGCCTTGCGGGAGGCAGTTCAGCCGATCCCGAGGCCGCGCGCGACCTTCAGCTGGATCTGGTTGGTCTGCCGGATCTTCTCCAGCGTTTTCCGGTTGGCGGCGAGGCCGGGCCGTTGGAGCTCCGACTCGACGCTGAACCAGACGCCGACCAGATTGGTCTTTTTCTTGCAGGCGATGTCGGTCGCCGCGACGGCGGTTTCCGTCGTCGACACCGGACCCGTGCGGAACCGTGGATCGGCGGCGGCGGCCAGCGGCGACGCATAGCGCAAACCATGCGTGCGCATGCAGGCCGACCAGGCGCGTTGGACGTCCTGCACGCGCCGGTCGCGGCCGGACGCGAAATAGCTGGTCTGGGAGAGCCGCTGGGCCAGGTCCAGGTCCGTGCCACCGGGGGCGCCTGCGTTCAGCCGGCGTTTCGCCTCACCGGAGCAGCCGCCGTCCGGGATGGGCCGCCCGTCGACGGCGCCTGGGTGCCGACCGGTGAGGATGTCGAGCGTCCTGGGATCCGGCGGTGCCGTCGATCCCGCGGGCGTCGGGGAGTTGCTGACCGGCCGGGGCTTCGCCACGCGGTAGCCGGCCGTCGCGGCCAGTGCCGCGTCGGTGATGCCGTAGCGGCGTTCGTTCAGTGTGGCCGGCAGGTTCGCGTCGGCGGTCCGCAGCTGGGGATCAGGCAGCCCGAACCTGCGCGTGCACTGGTCGAGCAGCGCCCGGTAGGCCTGCGCGACCGCGGCGGATTCGTGGGGGCCGAGCAGGTACCGGTCGAGAGGAAGGTGCAGCGCGGCGCCGTCGAGAACCACCGGTGGACTACCTGCCGAGACGGCAGCGGGTGCGGCGGGCCGTGGGTTCCCGCAGCCCGCGACGAGGGCGGCAGCCAGGGCCAGCGCCGCCGTCGCCGCCCACCGGGCGGCCCGCGGGCGGGGAGGGTGCTGCCGGCCGAGGCGGTCCGCGTCGTGGGGCATCGGTCTCCTGTCGGTCACCGCGGCCGGCATGGCCGATCAGGGCCGGTCCTGATCGGCCGGTTGGGGACGGGGCCGGCCCTGAAACGGGGCGTCGTCGGCGGGCGCGGTAGAGCGGATGGGTTTGGTACGTGAGTGGGATCAGGTCCAGATGAAGGACTCGACGTTGTTGATGAATGTGCTGGTGAAGTTACCGCCGCTGCTCGGGGAGATGATGCCCCAGGTGCCGGTGCTGTTCACGCCGGTGTAGACGCGAGCGGTGAGATACTGGTCGTAGTTCCAGGCGGATTCGGAATTGTTTCCGACCCGGGAGCCCTGCCCGGTACCGGGCGAGTTGAAGGTATTGTTGTTGAGGTTGTTGTCCGAGATGTAGAAGTCCGCGTGGCTTCCCCGGTATTTCTGGAAGTACCACAGACACAGGTCGCCGTCGCCGGTTCTGTACAGGTTGCAGACCCCGTCGATGTGCGCCGTGCTGCCACCTACGTCGTTGCGGCCGGACTTGGACTTGGTCGAGGCGGTGCTGAGACCGAAGCTGGCGACGGGCGCGGGCACGCTGGTACCCGCCGTTGTGGACGACCCACCACCGCCGGCGGCGAGGGCCGGTTGCCCGGCTGCGACAATGCCGGCGGCCGCTACTCCGCCAACAGCGAGGGCGAGGCCACGGCGAAGGGAAGTCCTGTTCATGTCATGCTCCTTGTGTCGATGGGAAAATGCTCCGAACGCCGCCCCCGAAACGGCGCCATGCTGTCCTGATTGCCATCCCCGGGCAGGTGAAACGAAAAGAATACTGCGCCGCTGGACCGGGTTTCGGCGAAAGCGACTGTCTGGTTAGGGGAATGTTGGGTGCGGATTAAAAATATGGCGTCGGGTCCAGGGTGTCCAGGATGCTGGTGTGGCGCGTGTCGAGCCGGATTCACAGGTAGCCGGGTGGCGCATGTCCCGCATAATCGGGGAAATTCCGGCTGACTTTCGCGGCGAGGAGCGGTGTATTCGCGCCATGGCCGGGGTCGGAACGCGGTGGTGACGGGTACGCGACACCGCCACTCGCCGGGTTTTCCACTAAGCGGACTCGTCCCGTCCGGCTTTCACGTGAACCGGACTCGCCCCGTCCGCCGGCGCAGGACTAGTGGAATAGCCGAAAGGATCTTGTCCGACTCCTTGTATGCCCGTCGTTTTCCTGCGGTGCCGGGGCGGTGGTCAGGCGCGGTCGCTGGGGCCCGAACATCCCGCGCAGCACGACGAGCACCAGGCTGGCCTGCTGGGCGGGATCGTGGCCGCCGTCAGGTCGTCGAGCGAGGTGGCCGTGTAGCCCGTCGCCCGATAGGCCCCTCTACCTGCTCTCTTGAGCCATTTGCGTAGTTCGTAGACGTTGACAGCGGCATGGCGCGAACCGCATACTCCGATCGCTTGTGTGAGGAAGCCGGTGGGAATCCGGCGCGGTCGCGCCACTGTGACCGGTCTGCCTGTCCGTGTGGGCGGCGGTACCGGGAGTCAGACCCGAGCGCAGGTGGTTCGAACAACCGGGACGCACGATCCCTGAGGGGGCCTCCATGACCACACCCGTTGCCCAGTCAAGGCAGCGATCCATCTCCTTCCCGCTGACCGCCCGCCGGGCGGCGCTCGGGCTCACGGCGCTGCTGTCGCTGCTGCTGCTCTACTTCATCGGTGTCGATCAGGGCGCCACGTCGCTGTTCGGCTCGGATACCCATATCCACGAGTTCGTTCACGACGCGCGCCACTTCCTCGGGTTCCCCTGCCACTGAGCGGGGGCGTGGAGATGGAGTTCCGCTACATCTACCGCGGTCTGGGGGTCGGCCTGCTGGGCGGGCTGCTGGCGTTCGTCTTCGCCCGCATCTTCGCCGAGCCCTTCATCCAGGACGCGATCGACTACGAGGACGGGCGGCACGAGGCGCAGGAGGCGCTCGACGCCGCGGCGGGCCTCGCCGCCGGCGCTCACGAGCACGGTGAGGTCTTCAGCCGCTCGGTGCAGCGCGACCTGGGCATCGGCGTGGGCATGGCGCTGTTCGGGCTGGCGGTGGGCGGCCTGTTCGTCGTCGTCTACCTGATCGTCTCGCGCCGCTACCCGGACATCCGGCCACGGGTGCTGGCGGCACTGCTCGCCGGGGCCGGTTTCGTCGGCCTCTACCTCGTCCCGTTCGCGAAGTACCCGGCCAATCCGCCGGCGGTCGGGCACGAGGAGACAATCGGCGCCCGCAGCGCCCTGTACGTGACGATGGTCGCGGTCTCGGTGATCGCGCTGGGGCTCGCGGTCGTGGTGGGCCGGTGGTTGGCGGGCCGCGTCGGCACGTGGAATGCGAGCCTGCTTGCGGCGGTCGTGTTCCTGGTGCTTGTCGGCGTCGCGATGGCCCTACTACCTCCGTTCGGGCACGTCGGGTCCAACCGGGCGGAGTTCGGTGACTTCGCCACCGAGACCCCGCAGCCGCTCACGGCCCCGGACGGCACGATCGTCTACCCCGGCTTCCCCGCCGACCTGCTGTTCCGGTTCCGGTTCTACTCGGTGATCAGCCAGCTCGTCCTGTGGGCGACGATCGCGCTCGCCTTCGGCCAGCTCGCCGAACGCCTCGCCGCCTCGCCAGCCCGCCGGCAGGCGCGGTCCGCCGCCGCCGCGGCGGCGGACCGTCCCACCGCCGCACCCACCACCGCCGTCGCACCCACCACCGCCGCAGGGTAGGCCCTGGCCGACGCCGCCCTCACCCGCCGGCGGCGTCGGCCAGGACGCCGACCAGACCGGTCACAGCCATCGCGGCGCAGCCGCCCAGCACGACCCGCAGCGTGGGGCGGAGCAGCGCGGTGCCTGCAGCGCGCGCCGCCAACGCCCCCGCGAACGCCAGGCCCAGCATCGTCACCGCGACGATGACCACGAGCCGGGCGGTGCCCGTGGGCGCCACCATCCCGAGGAACGGCACCAGCGCGCCGACGGTGAAGCTGCCCGCCGACGCCGCCGCAGCCTGCGTCGGCCGGGCCTCGTTGGTCTCGTTGTGGCCGAGCTCGTCGCGCATGTGGGCGCCGAGGGCGTCGCGCTCGGTCAGCGCCTCGGCGACCTGCTCGGCCAGGTCGCGTGGCAGGCCGCGGCGCTCGTAGATGCCGACCAGCTCGGCGAACTCCGCCACCGGGCTTGCCGCGAGCTCCGCCCGCTCCAGCTCGAGATCGGCGTGGGCGACGTCGGCCTGGGCGCTGACGGACACGAACTCGCCGGCCGCCATGGACAGTGCCCCCGCCGTCAGCCCGGCGAAGCCCGCGGTCAGGATCGCGCCGCTCGATGCGCCGCTTGCCGCCACGCCGACGATGAGACTGGAGGTGGACACCAGCCCGTCGTTCGCGCCGAGGACGGCCGCCCGCAGCCAGCCAGCCCGCTGCGCACTGTGCCGCTCCCGGTGCCGGGTCATCATGCTTGCTGCCGCCATAGGGAGCATTTCAGCACGGCCAAACCCGGACCGTACGGGTACGGATGCCCTTCCTCTCTGTGACAATTTTCCCGCCAGGTGAGGTCGGTCCGGAGCCACCCACGCCGTCGCTGCGCGTGGTCGGGGCGGCCCGCGCCTCAGCTCGCCGGTCGGCGGTCGAGCCAGGTCACATACTGGCGCAGCCCCATGACCTCCCACAGAGTGTGCCGGCTCCAGCCGTCGCCGTCGTGCAACCGAACGTGGTGGGCAACCATCCGCAGCCCCTGCCCGCCGGCCGACTCGGGGCGCAGGGTGAGGCCGAGGGTCACCACCGGTGAGTGCCAGCCGACCGCCGACCGCTCGATCCGCAACTGGCGGCCGATGAGGAACGCCAGCCGGGTCCGCGCCGGCGGCTGCCCACGCGGGTGCACGGTGACGGACCCGACGTGCGGCCAGGCGGCGGCGTCCACCGCGGCCCGCAACAGCGTGCCCGGCTCCACCGGCACGAAGTCGACCCCGACGCACTCCTCGCCGGCCGCAGCGCCCGCCGGGCCGGCGATGACGAGGCCGTCGGTGTCCGGCAGCACCAGTGCCGGCAGATCGGCTCCTTCGATCTCCCATTCCGTGCCGGCGGTCATGCCGGCCGGCCGCGGCCGCGGGTGCGGTCGTGCCGGCAGGTCACCTCCAGCATTCTGCCGACCGGTCCCCGTCCCATCCCTCACCTTTCGCGTAGCGCGCATCGAGCATGGCAAATGGCAGGCAGCCGTCCCAGGGGGGAAAACCCGCGGCGTGGCTCCTCCCAGCGCGGCAGATCCGTATCCGTCCCGCTCGGCCGGCCCCGGCCGCCTGGCGTCCGCGCCGCGGATCGACTGGCCTCTCGGCTGTTGCGGGCCACCCGATCGCACAGCCGGCGCCCCCACCGGAATTGGCCCGGCGCACGCCGATCCGGACCGATGCCGACAACATCGGCCCCGCATGATGAACAATAGATTCGACACCGTTTCGCACTGAGGATGCCGGGGTGATATCGCCGTGTCCCGTCACGACCCGAAGGGGTCTGACCCGAATCGCTCCGACGCGGTGCCGGCCGGCGCCCGTCCCAGGAGCCCGTACGAGCAGAGCTGGGTGGCCGGCGCCGATCTCGGCAACGCGCTTGCCACCGGGTGGCGGCCGCAGCCGCAGCCCGCCGCCATCGTGCTGGCGCCCGGTGAGGCCGTGCTCGCGCAGGCGCCCGTCCGACTCTGGCAGCACATCGGCCAGGACGTCACCTATAACCAGGGTTTCTTCGTCGCGTTCGGGAGCCCGTTGCTGGTGGGCGCATCCCTGCTCGGAAGCGCCCTGTACAACGGCAGCCAGCGCCGCCGGGCCGAGGTGGCCGCGGCGGTCCAGTGGCGCCCCACCGCCACCGGCCAGCTTTTCCTGACCAACCACCGGATCGCACTGGGCCTGTCCTCCGGCTGGCTCGACATCGCCTACCCGTACCTGCGTGCCTCCTCCGTGGACGCGATCGGTATGATCATCATGATGGATGGCCAGCCCCCGGTCCGGTTGGAGGTGTGGCCACCGCACTGGTTCTTCGTCCTGATGCGATTCCTGGCCTACGGCGAGACGGTTCAGGTCGACGTCCCGCCCCACCTGCGCGACCCGGCGCCCCTCGGCACCGGGCCCGGCGCGCCACCGAACGGCCGGCCCACCGGCGCCTGATGCCAGGTTCCGCCGCCGGCGGCGGCGAGCTCAGTCGGCGGTCCTCGGGTGGGCGAGGGCGGCGTCGATGAGTGATGCGCGGGGCGACCGATCTGATGCCCCATGTCACAATTTGGGTGATGGCTACCGGGGGACTGGACCGGCCGCGTACCGACGGCCGCTGGGATTTCTTCATTTCCTACACGGCGCGGGACCGGGCCTGGGCGGAGTGGATCGCCTGGCAGCTCGAGGCCGCGGGCTTCAAGGTGCTCGTGCAGGCCTGGGACATGGTGGCGGGTTCCAACTGGTCCGCCGCCATGCAGGACGGCATCCGGTACAGCACCCGCACGCTGGCGGTCCTCTCCGCCGCCTACCTGGATTCGGTGTACGGCGAGCAGGAGTGGCAGGCCGCGTTCGTCGCCGATCCGGACGGCGCGGTCCGCCGCCTGCTTCCCGTCCGGATCGAGGACTGTCAGCGGCCCGGGGTGCTCGGCTCCAGGGTTTCCGTCGACCTGTTCGGCCTGGCCGCTCACAGCGCCCACGACGTCCTCCTCAACGCCGTGCAGGCGGCGATCTCCGGCCGGGCGAAGCCTCCAGCCGAACCGCATTTCCCGGGCGGCGGACCCATCCCACCCAAAGCCCCGAGCGCCCGCCGCGCGCCGTTCTTCCCCGGCTTCCCGGACGGCGTGCCGACAGCCCGGGTGGTCCAGACGCCGTCGGCCCGGTCGGGGACGGCGCCGACGAGGTCGGGGCCCGCGACGGTGGGTGAGTGCCGCGCACTGCTCATCGGCGTGCCCGGTTACGACGGGGAGGGTCTGCCCGCGTCGCCGTGGCTCGCGCCGCTCGTGGACGCCACCGCCGAGGTGCTGGAGCGGGTCGGCTACCGGGCAGACGTTCACGACCGGTCGCGGCTCGGTACGAGCGCGATCAAGTCGGCGATCCACGCCTTCCTGCGCGACGCGGCGCCCGACGACACGCTGCTGCTGGTCCTGGCGGGTCACGGGGTCCACCACGAAGGCCGCGACTTCCTCGTTCCCGCCGACGCCGACCTCGGTTACCAGCCGTTCTGGGACCTGTGCGTGCCCCTCGACTGGTCTGAGATGATCTCCCGCAGTGCCGCCGGCCGGGTGCTGGTGATCGTCGACGCCGCCGACGACTTCGCCGACGACGAGGTGCGGGCGGCTTTGACCGGCGACGGCTGGTCCGCGGGGCGCCTTGCCGCCGCCGCGGGCACCGAGGTCGCCTACCTGATCCGGGAGTCGCCGCGTCCGGGCGGCGGATCGCCGCTGCTGCGGGCCCTGCTGGACGTCCTGGCCAACCCCCGTGGTGCCGGCCGACGTGCAGACGCTGGAGAAGGCGCTGCGCCACCGCCTGGCCGCCGCCGGGCCGGGCGGCGCGGGCGCCTCCGGTGCCGGCCGGGCACCTTGCATGCTGCGGTCGGTTCTGCACTGCGACCCGCGCGCGTTCCGCCCCTTCCCGGCCGCGGCCTCGCCGGGTTCGTCGGCGTTGCCGGAGCATCCCTGGCGGCGTGCCGCCGAACGGCACGTCGCGTGGACGCTCATGGCGAACAGCCCGGCCGCCGAGGAACTGCGAACGGCAACCGTCGATCTCGTCGGTCGCCTCGGCGCCGCGCGCGACCACGCCGCGGCCGCGCTGCAGGCCGATCCCTGGCTCGACCCGATGCTCGCGCTCCGGCTGATGAAGCGGATCGAGTTCCTGGTCCGCCGGCTGCCCGCCGACCTACCGCCGCTCTCACCGGCCGAGGCCGGCCTGCTGATCGCGGTGCCGTTCCTGCACGAAACGCTGTGGACGGCTCTGGTCGCACGGGCAACCGTGGCCCATCCCGGCGGCCCCGGGCCCGGCGGTCGGCTGCCAGGCGGGGACGACGCCGACCGGGCGGAGTTCGAGAACTTCACCAGGCTGCACCCTCGACTGCTACGCCGCATCGACCGGACCCGCCGCACCGGCGACACCGGCGCCGCCGAGGCCATCGGCTGGTGGCTCGCGCACCGCTGGGTGGCCCGGCGGCCGGTGTCCTACCGGGGTCCGGCGCTCGCCGGTCTGCTCGTCGGGGTCGACCCGGACACACCCGCCGGCGAGGTGTTCACCGCCGGGCGGGCGAGCGCCCTGTTGACCGCGATGCGCGCCGATCCCGCCCATCTGAACCGGCCCGGCCAGGCCGCGGTGCTGCGCGATCTGGTGACGGTCGCACCCGCGACCGGGGACGAGATGACCCTGCGGGAACGCCTCGTCGGCTATCTGGTGACCGTGGGCCAGCGGATGGCCCTCGAACCCGCCGCGCTGCCAGATGTCATCGTCGAGCATCTCGGCGTGGGCGACCCGGTCGATCTCGCCCTGCTGGGTGAGACCATCCGCGGGGCGCAGTGGCAGCACCGGGGCCGCTCGGGCCGAGCCCTGTCCGCCCGCTGCCAGCACCAGGCCGTCCAGGTCGCCCTGGAACGCCACACCGCCGAGCTCGACAGCCTGCTCGCCGAGGCGCACCGGGCCGCCGGGGAGATTCCGGCGCTGGCGTATCTGCCCACCCACGCGACCGCCGAGGCGGTGCGTGCCGTCGAGGTCGACGGGCAGCCCGTCTACAGCTCGGCGGGCGCGCAGTTCCGGCTGGCCGAGGACAAGGTGCAGGAGCTGCTCATGGGCGAGCAGCTCTACACCAACCGCGGACTGGCGATCCGCGAGTTCTACCAGAACGCCCTCGATGCCTGCCGCTACCGCCGTGCCCGCGAGCAGACTGCGGCGAGATCCCGAGGAGCTCGCCGCCCGAGTCCGGCATCTCGGCGTCGCGGTCGCCGATCCCACGGGATGGAACGCCTCATCGTCGACGGCGACGACGCCATGATCGTCACCATGCTCCGGGACCCCCGGGGACGTTATGCCGATCGACCGTTTTCCCGGGCCGAGATTCTCATCGCCTCCCACCGCCTACGCCGGACGCCGCGGCGGATCGTCGACCGGCTGGCCGAACTGGGCTTCGCGGTGCCCGCCCGGGACACCTTCGACCGCTGACGGCGGCCCGTCAGCGGATGGCAGGCCGACCGGCCGGCGCCCCGTACGCCGGCCGCCGCCGGGTCAGGTCGCCGCCGCCACTCAGGTCGGCGAGCCGGCCCACTGATCGGGGCCGAAGACCTCGTAGCGGATGCGCTGCGCCGGCACGCCGCGGCGCAGCAGGCCGGCGCGGGCGTCACGCATGAACGGCACTGGCCCGCACAGGTAGGCGCGGGCACCGTCGGGCAGGGGCACCGCGTCGATGTCGAACGTGCCGGTGTGGCGGGACTCCCCCCGCGCCCCGCTGGGGCTCGTCGCGCTGCCGACGCCCGCCGCCCTGCCGATACCTGCGGCGCTGCCGGCACCGGACTCGTACCAGGTGTGCAGGTGGAAGTCCCGCAGCAGGGCGCCCACCTCGATCATCTCGGAGCGCAGTGGGTGGCGGTCGGGTGAACGGTCGGCGTGCACGGCCACCACCTGGCGATCCGGTTGCAGCCGGGCGGTGTGGCCGAGCATGGCGATCATCGGGGTGACGCCGATGCCCGCGCTGATCAGCACGAGCGGGTCGGCCCCGGTGGCGAGGGTGACGTCGCCGGTCGGCGGGCTCACGTCCAGGATGTCGCCGACCTTGACCTGGTCATGCAGGTGGGAGGAGACGACGCCCTCGGGTGCGCTGCCGGCGGCGGGCACCCGTTGCACCGTGATCCGCAGGCTGCCCGCGCCGGGCGCCCGGGACAGGCTGTACTGCCGGGCCTGCCGTTCGGCGCCGGGCAGGTCGACCGCGACGGAGATGTACTGGCCGGCCAGGTAGGTTGGCAGCGGCTCGGGCCCGGCCGGCACGAGGTCGAAGGAGACCACCTGGACGGTCGTCGCGGTGCGCGCGGTCACTCGCCAGGGCCGCCAGACCCGCTCCGGGTCGGCGCCGACGCGCTGGGCGATCCGCCCCTCCTCGGCGATGAGCGCGGTGGCGAACAGCCAGTAGACCTCGTCCCAGGCGTCGTGCACCTCGCGGGTCACCGCCTCGCCGAGCACCTCGCCGACCGCCGCCAGCAGGTGCTGGCCCACGATCGTGTACTGCTCGGGCCGCACGCCCAGCGAGACATGCTTGTGCGCGATGCGGCGCAGCACCGGGGCGAACGAGGTCTGCGACCCGTCGAGCAGGTGCCTGGCGTAGGCGACGATGGCCGCGGCCAGCGCCTGTCGCTGCGCGCCGGTTGCCTGGTTGCCCTGGTTGAACAGGTTCACGAGCTCGGGATGGGCGGCGAACATGCGCGGGTAGAACGCGGCGGTGATCTCGACGGCGTGTTCGGCGACGACGCCCACGGTCGCTCCGACGACGGCGGCGGAACGTTCGGACAGCATGGGATGACCTCCGGACTCGAACCTGGCGGCGGCGATGGCACAGCGGCGATGGCACGGTGGCGATGGCACGGTGGCGATGGCACGGTGGCGATGGGCTGCGGTGGGAATCCGCTGCTCCGGTGATCAGCCGCCAGGGCCGACGTCGAGGTCGCTGGACTGGGTCAGGCGCAGGACGACCCCTGTGGCGGGACCGGTGCTCATCCGGACCAGCTCCACTTCTACGTGTTGTAGTAGCTGGATGTGCAAGCATATGGAAGAGCGGTCCTCAGGCCCACTCTTCGGGCCCCATGGTGTCGTTCACCGTCCGTTGTCGACGCCGATATCACTGCGGGTATAGCCTCCGCGACGATGACCGGACCGCGACGGGGCGGGTTGGCGGGCCTCGTCGGTCCCGACGGGTTGTGGGAGTCGGTCGAGCGGATGGTCTCGTTCGGCCCGCGGCTGCCCGGCTCGCCGGCGCACCATCGCCACATCGACGACCTCGATGTCCGGTTGCGCCGGGCGGGCCTCGAGGTGACCCGCCATCCCGTCCTCCTCGCGCGTTGGCTGGCCGACGACTGGTCGTTGCGGGTCGTCGACGCGCGCGGGGTGAGCGCCACAGTGCCCGCCGCCTCCTACCGCCCGTACTCCGGCGAGACGTCGACCCGCGGGGTGACGGCCTCGGTGGTGGACGTCGGCGCGGGCGAGGCGGCCGACTACCAGAACCGGTCGGTGGACGGCGCGATCGTGCTCGCTGACGGACGGGTCAGCCGGCTGCCGGCCCAGGTGCTCACCGACCTCGCCGACGCCGTCGAGCCGCCCGGCGCGCGGGCAGGGCTCGCCGCCGAGGACTACACGCGGGTGTGGCTCGGCGTCCCGGCGCCACCCGACCTCGCCCTCGCCCGCCGGCACGGCGCCGTCGCGATGATCGAGATTCTCGATCTGCCGCCGCCCCTGGCCGCCGGCCAGTACACCCCGCACCAGCAGCAGTACGCCGGCCTGCCGACCCTGCATGTCGACCGGGAGCAGGGCGCCCGACTGCGCGCCCTGCTCGCGCTCGGCCCGCTGCGGGCCACCGTCGTCCTGACCGCCCGCCGTGACGACGCCACCGTCGACTACCTGCTGGCCCGGCTGCCCGGCACCGCCCCCGCCGCCTCTGCCGACCCCGCTGGAACGTACGGCGACGTGCTCGTCGCCACGCACACCGACGGGCAGAACGCGGTCGAGGAGAACGGCGGCCCGGCGCTGCTCGCCCTCGCCGAGCGGCTCGCCCACCGGCCGCAGGCGCGGCGGGGGCGCGGCGCGCTGTTCCTGTTCTCCCCGGCGCACATGATCGCCGACGCCGCGACGGTGAAACCCGACGCCTGGCTGCGCGCCCACCCACGGCTGCGGGCCTCGCTCGCCATGGCGCTCGTCGCCGAGCACCTCGGCGCGATGGGCTGGGACGAGCGCGGTGGCACCGAGCCCTACGGGCCGACCGGGCGCAGCGAACCGGTCGTCGTCGCCGTCGGCCACAGCGACCGGCTGCGTCGGCTCGCCCTCGACGAGGTGCGGGCCGGCGGGCTCGCGCGGGCCGCTGTGCTCCCGCCGGCCGGCGACGGGCTCTACGGCGAGGGCACGTTCCCCTACCGGCTCGGCCTGCCGACGGTGGAGTTCATCAGCGGGCCGGCGTACCTGCTCCAGGTCGGGCCGGGCGACCAGCTCGACAAGCTCGACCGGGCGTTGCTGCACCGGCACACGGTCTTCCTCGCCGGCCTGCTCGACCGGATGCTTGCCCTGCCCGCGCCGGGTCCGTGAACCCGGCGCCGGCGCCGGCGTCCGGTTGCCGCTGGCCGGTGCGTGGTGGTTTGGTGTCTCACCAGGTGTTGCTGCTGTCCAGCAGCGCCAGATTCTGTCCAGCCGTGCCAGAGGAGCAGCGACGATGACGCAGGCGATCCCGGAGCAGTCGTTCGAGCTGGGCCTGGCTGGGAGGACCGCGGTGGTCACCGGCGCGGGGGCCGGCATCGGGCAGGCCATCGCGGTGGCGCTGGCCCGCGTCGGGGTGTCGGTCGGGCTGGTCGAGATCGATCCGGAGCGGGCCGCCAGCACGCTCGAGATCATCTCCAAGGCGGGCGGCACGGCGCTGGTGCTGCCCACCGACGTGATGGACACCGAGGCGCTGGCGGGCTCGATCACCACCGCGCACGGCGAGTTCGGCCGGCTCGACATCCTCGTCAACAACGCCGGCGGGGTGAAGGCGAACCGCTTCCTGAAGCAGAGCGAGCGAAGCTGGCGCCGGCACATCGACATCAACCTGGTCAGCATGATCGCGGCGACGTCGACCGCCGCGCCGCTGATCGCCGCGGGCGGCGTCGGCGGGTCGATCCTCAACATCACCAGCATCGAGGGGCAGCGGGCGGCGCCGCTGTACGCCGTCTACGCCGCCTGCAAGGCCGGCATGATCTCCTTCACCCGGACGATGGCCCTGGAGCTGGGCGAGGACCAGATCCGGGTCAACGCCCTCGCCCCCGACCACACCGCCACCGCCGGCATGCGCGGGATCTTCGCCGGCCCGGTCGACCCCGACAACCTGCCGCCGCTGTCGGCGGAGCGCCAGGCCGACGTGGAGCGCTACGTCCCGCTCGGCCGGGAGGGCCATGCCGACGAGGTCGGGGACGCGGCGGTGTTCCTCAGCTCCGACCGGGCGAAGTACATCACGGGCGTCACGCTCAACATCGACGGCGGCGCCTGGGCGTCCAGCGGCTGGGGGCGCGCCGGCGACGGCTGGACCCTCTACCCCGGGGACACCTCCGTCACCCTGTGAGGCCTGTGCCCGACGCCGACGCGGTAGCTCCCGTCAGGCGTCGACGGGTGGGCTCTGCCGGCTCGGGATCGCGATCCGGTTCCAGGCGTTGATCGTCACGATGGCGAGGATCAGATCCGCGGCCTCCTTCTCCGACCAGCTTTTCGTGACCAGCGCCCAGGTCTCGTCGCTCACTCCGTCCGGGCCGAGCCGGGTGGCCTCGTCGGTGAGCGCGAGTGCCGCCCGTTCGCGCTCGTCGAAGAACGGAGCCTCCCGCCAGGCCGCGACCGCGAACAGCCGGCGCGAGGACTCCCCGGCCCCGAGTGCGTCCCGGCTGTGCATGTCCACGCAGAACGAACAGCCGTTGATGATCGACGCCCGCAGTTTGACCAGCTCAAGCACCGTGCCGTCGACGTTCTCCCGGACGTAGCGCTCCAGGCCGAGTATCGCCCGGTACCCCTCCGGCGCGACCTGCGCCACGTTCAACCGCTGAGTCATCTCCCTGCTCTCCTTCCCGACTGGCCGGGGCCTGCCGCCCCGGGACGGGGCCGCCCGAACGGCGACCCCTGTCGGGAGGGACGGGGCTGCCGGCCGTTGTGTGACACGGCCCGACCGGGACGGTGCGGCCGGCACCGGTCGCTTCCGCGCCAGCCGAGCACTAGTCGCCCTCGCGGGGGGAGGGCAGCTTGCGGGCGATGGTGAGCCCGTCGGCGATCGGCAGCATCACGACTTGTACCCGGGAATCGGCGGCGAGCAGCCGGTTGAACTCCCGGACGGCGACCACCGCCGGATTCTCCGAGCGCGGGCGCACGACTGCACCATATTGCAGCACATTATCCACGATAATGACCCCGTTGGGGTTCATGCGAGGCACAAGCAGGTCGTAGTAACGCTGGTAGGAGACCTTGTCCGCGTCGATGAAAGCCAGGTCGAAGGTGGGTTCCTCGGCGAGGTCCGCGAGGCTGTCGGCGGCCGGTCCGAGGACGAGGTCGATCCGGTCGGAGACGCCGGCCCGCTCCCAGTGCTTGCGGGCGATCGCAGTCCATTCCTCGCTGACGTCGAGGCAGAGCAGCCGGCCACCGGCCGGCAGGCCGCGGGCGATGCACAGGGCCGAGTAGCCGGTGAAGGTGCCGACCTCGATGGCCCGACCGGGGGCGATCGAGGCGGTCAGGATGGTCAGCAGTGTGCCCTGCTCGGCCGGCACCTGCATCTCCGCCTCGGGCAGTGTGGCGGTGACCGTCGACAGGTCGCCGAGGACCTCGTCGGGCGGTGAGCTGTGCTCGGTCAGATATGCGCCGATTTTACCGTTGAGAAAGGCGGATTTCGAGCCCCGGCCGCCTCTGGTGACCTCGCGGCGAACCGTCTCGACGCCGAGCGCCGTTGCTTCCCGAATGCGTTGTGTCGGGCTTGTCGACATGATCAGTGGGTGCTCCATCCCTGGTCGCTCGGTGCGAAAATAACCGCCCGGCGGCGCATTGCCGGCGCGTTGCCGCGGTTCGGCAGGGAAAGAAACGGTAAAGATCACACATGGGACCACGGGTGGCGGCGAGCCCAGCGCTTGCTCGTCAGCGTTCTCGGCCGGTCTCGTGGTCCCCGGGGGGATCGTCGACGATGTCCAGGAGCCCGAGTTCCGGGGGATGCCGGAGGTGGCCGGCCCCGGCCCGCTGCGGCGGCACCGCCGCGGCGCTCTCGCCGGGCTGCGGGCTCGCCCATGGCAGGTCGAGCACGACGCACAGGCCACCGGCCGTGGCGGGGACCAGCGCAATCGTCCCGCCGTCGGCGGTCACCAGGGTGTGCACGATCGCGAGACCAAGCCCATGTCCCCGCCGATCGGCACGGCGCGGCCGGCTCTTATACA
>NZ_JANEZT010000141.1 GCF_025403405.1 Frankia tisae | reverse complement strand
CGATCGACATCGGCGCCGGGATCGTGGTCACCGCGGTCTACATCGGCATCACGTCGATGCTGCTACGCCGGCTGGACCCGAAGACGGGCAGAAAACGAAGGCCGGCCCCCACCCAGTAGCCAGGCGCCAAACCGGATTTCTGAAGTTACCCGAGTCGTCGGCGAGCTGCTCGCGTCCGCGTCCGCGTCGGAGCCGCAGCCACTTACCGGTGTCCCCAACCAGCGCGCGGAACTACTTCTTGAGGCGTACGACCCGGGGCGTACGGCGCCACGCGGGGGCCGGCGAAGATCAGCCCTGAGGTGGTCGGCAGACCGTCCAAGATCCCTAGCGTGCTGGTTGTCCGATGACGACGACCGAGCACGAACGTGGGGATCACATGATCGAGGCGCGCGGCCTGGAGAAGCGTTACGGCGACAGGGTCGCCGTCCACGATCTCAGTTTCACGGTACGGCCGGGGAGGGTGACCGGTTTTCTCGGCCCCAACGGTGCCGGAAAATCCACTGCGCCACGGCCGGGTCGGCCGCTTTCCGCGGGCCCACCCGAAGCTGGTCGACGGCGGCCTGGCCGCGGCCCTGGGCCTGCTGTCGTGGGCTGCGCTGCTGAACACTCTGGCGATCACCGCCGGCGCCCGCCTGCTTGCCGTGATCGCCCTGGGGCTGCTCCCGCTGATCTGGCGGCGCCAGCTCCCGGCGGCGGTGGTCGTCATGGCCGCCTCGATCGTCCTGGCCAGCGTGGCCTGGCACCACGAGAACCGCGCCTCGATCCTCGCCGATCTGGTCGTCCTCGGTCTGGTCGCCGTCACCGCGGGGGTGACCGACGCCTGGGCCGGCTCACCGAGCGGGAGCGGGACGTGTTGGATGAGGCGCCGCCGGGCATTCCAACGCCGAGATCGCGGCCCGGCTGGAGTGAGAGCGGTGGCCCGGTGGCCCTCTGTAGGGACGACGGCCACGAGTTCCCGCTTTTTTCGGGCCCGGTAGTTCGTGTGCCGCTCATCTGTGAGTAAAAAACTACGGAGGGTGTCCGATCTTCTCTTGCATCTCCGCATCCGCGGATCGCGGACCACGAAAATCTCCGCACTTGCGATGATCTGCAAAATTCCACTACACTGACCCGGACGCCGGTTCCGGATGGCGCCGGTGAACGGGTGTGCTCTTCGCTTCAGGATCCAAGCGCTGTCCGCGCCACGTTCCTGTCGATTGCTGTGGCGTACGGTCGCGCCGCGGATCTCGGCCCGGTCGCGGCGGAGCCCGCGCGCTGTCGCACGTCGGAAAAGTCCTCGGAAAGGAGGCCCTGGCCGCGGTATCCACGGGAACACGGCGGCAGCTGGAGCAGAAAGAACCACAGCCGGTGCTCGGTACGGTGACGAGCTTCTTCGGCTCGGTCGGTTTCCTATCGGTCGATTTCGGCTCGGTCGGTTTCCGGCAGGCTGTGACCGGACCCGGATCGATTCGCGGCCGTCAGGCGCTCGCACAGTCGAGCGGGGCTGAAACGCGGCCGACGACAGCGCTGGAAATTCCCCGGTGAAGTGCCGGGAGCAGCCGACGAAACACTGTGTTCACGAGTTCGTTGCCCTGTTTTATCAGGGTCAATCTTGCTTGACGTTTGTCTTTTCCCGCTGCTAGCTTCCGCCCATGATTATTCATAACGTGCTGAGCGGCGTGAATCGCTCGGTTTGGGGGGACTGTCAGTGAGTTCTTTGGGGGGATGGTCGGTAAGTTCGACGCGCCGCCCGGCGCGGGTTGCCGTCGCGGTCGGTGTCGCGAGCGTGTTCGCGCTGGCGGCCTGCTCGAGTTCGGGGGGCTCGAGCGCCGACGCCGGTAGTAAGAGCAGTGCGACACCCACGACGTCTGCCACGCCCGCCACGCATGTCGTGACGGACCTGTCGGGTGCGAAGGTGACGGTGCCGACGACGATCAACCGCATCGCCGAGCAGTTCCCGGCGCATACCGTGGCCGACATCATGCTCGGCGTCGGTGACAAGCTGGTCGCGATCCAGCAGAACGTGAGCACGATTCCGTTCCTGCAGGCCGTGCAGCCGTCGATCACGAAGGTGCCGCAGCTGTTCCACAGCAGCAACGTGAACATGGAGCAGCTGCTCGCCCAGAAGCCGGACGTGGTCTCCGCGCTCTCTGGTGGTGACACGGCGAAGCCCTTCCAGGCCGCGGGGATCCCGGCGGTGGTCATGGTCTTTCCGAAGTACGCGCAGCTGACGCAGTCGATCACCGTCGCCGGGGAGACCTACGGTGGCGCCGCGGTGGCCAAGGCGAAGGCCTACAACGCCTACTTCGACAAGGTCGACAGCACCCTGACGTCGAAGCTGGCGAAGTCGACGACCAAGCCGACCGTGGTGTACATCGAGGCGTACGCCGGCAACAACATCGTGGTCCAGGGCGGGTCGTCGCTGCCGGACCAGTGGATCACGAAGGCCGGCGGGACGGACGTCGCGAAGGGGATCAGCGGCAGTCGCGTGAACGTGACCATGGAGCAGCTGCTGCAGTGGAACCCGGACAATGTGATCATCCAGGCGCCGGGCGGTGACCAGGGCCTGGCCGCCAACACCGGTGCCTCGGTGCTGGCGGGCCTGTCGAAGATCAGCGGCTGGAGCGATCTGAAGGCGGTCAAGTCGGACAAGGTGTTCATCGACCCGCGCGGACTGTACGCGTGGGGCCAGTACACCGTCGAGCAGGCGGTGCAGCTCCAGTGGGTCGCGAAGGTCCTCAACCCGTCGCTGTTCACCGACGTCGACATCCGGTCGGTCACCCGCGACTTCTACAAGAACTACTTCGGCTACACGCCGTCGGACACACAGCTCAACGACATTCTGCAGACCACCTCGGCGGACGGCATCGCCACCGCGAAGAACGCCATCTCCTGACCGGATCCTGACGCCTCGCATCCGAACAGCGGCCCGAGGGGCGCTGGTGAGGTGAGGGAGGGCAGGACCGGACCGGGGACGCCGAACGGCTGATCGTCAGGCCCGGGTGAGCTCGGTGAAGGCGGCCGACATCCGCAGCCGCGGGTCGACCTCCCCGCCGAGCTCGCCCGGGCCAACCACGTCGGCCGGGCTCGTTCCGGCGCTACGCGCGGGAACTGCGCGCATTCTTCCGCCGCTACCGGGCAGCAGCGGCGGGCTGGTCAGGCGAGCAGTGCTCGGATGTCGTCGGCGTCGAGCGTGGTGTCGACGAACTCGCCGTTGTCCAGGACGCCGGAGAACAGCTCGGCCTTGCGCGCTTTCAGCGCCATCACCTTTTCCTCGATCGTGTCCTTGGCAATCAGCCGGTACACCATGACGTTGCGGGACTGCCCGATGCGATGGGTACGATCCACCGCCTGCGCCTCGGTGGCAGGGTTCCACCAGGGGTCGAGCAGGAAGCAGTAGTCCGCCTCGGTCAGGTTCAGGCCCGATCCGCCGGCCTTCAGGCTGATGAGGAAGACCGGCGCCTTTCCTTCCTTGAACCGCCGCACGACCGCGGCCCGGTTGCGGGTCGCCCCGTCGAGATAGCAGTGTTCGATGCCGTCGGCGTCGAGCGCCTCCCGCACCCGGCTGAGAAACCGGGTGAACTGGCTGAAGACGAGCGCCCGGTGCCCGCCGCCGGCGACGTCCCGCAGCTGCTCGAGCAGGACGTCTATCTTGGCGCTGGGCAGCTCGTCGTGGGCGTCGTCGACGAGCCCGGCGTGCAGGCTGAGCTGCCGCAGCGCCGTCAACGACCGCAGGATGGTGAAGCGGTTGCGGTTCATGTCGTCGATCAGGCCGAGCACCTTCTGCCGTTCGCGCTGCAGATGGGTCTGGTAGATCCTGCGGTGGCGGGCATGCAGCTCGACCTCCAGGACCTGCTCCTGCTTGGCGGGGAGTTCGGGGGCGACCTGGTCCTTGGTCCGCCGGACCAGCAGTGGCCGGATCCGGCGCCGAAGCTGCGCGAGACGCTCAGCGTCACCCTGCTGCTCGATCGGGCGGGCGTAGTAGCCGTCAAACCGTGCGCGGTTCGGAAACAACCCCGGCGCGGTGATCGACAGCAGCGACCACAGCTCCATCACGTTGTTCTCCAGTGGCGTTCCGGTGACCGCCAGCTTGAACGGCGCGGGCAGCAGCCGCGCGCACTGGTACGCCTTCGACTGGTGGTTCTTGACGGTCTGCGCCTCATCGAGAACCAGACCGGCCCAGGAGGCCGCGCAATACGCCTCGGTGTCGAGCCGGAACAGCGTGTAGGACGTCACGACCACGTCGGCGGCGTCGATGATGTCGGCGAGGGTCTGGCCACGGCGCTTCAGGGTGTCGGTGACGACGGCGACCCGCAGCGACGGCGCGAACCGGGCTGCCTCCGCGGCCCAGTTCGACACGACGCTCGTCGGTGCGACGATGAGGAACGGCGGCAGCGCCGGGTTGGCCTCCCTGGCGTGGCAGATGAGCGCGAGTGACTGCAGCGTCTTGCCCAGGCCCATGTCGTCGGCGAGGATCCCGCCGAGCTGGCAGTCCCACAGGAAGCTCAGCCACCGGAATCCGTCCGCCTGATACGGCCGCAGGCTGGCCTGGAGCGTCCGCGGCGGCTCCTTCGCGCCGGCGGAGTCGATGGCCAGCAGGCCGGCCACCTGCCGGCGCCACGTCTCCGCCTGGCGGACGACCACGCCGATGCTGGTGAGCTCCTCCCACAGCCCGGCCTGGAAGCGGCTGATGCGCAGCGCCCCGCCGGGGGCGTCCCGCAGCGCCTTCGCCTCCTCGACCAGCCCGCGCAGCGTCCGCAGGTCCGGCCGCTCCAGGCTGAAATAGGTGCCGTCGTCGAGGAGCAGGTGCGACTCCTGCCTGCTCACGGCCACCAGGAGCGCCGCGAACGGGATCTCGCGCCCGTCCAGGGTGACGGCGACACCGAGATCGAACCAGTCCGCCTCACCCGGCACCTCGTCGGTCGAGACCTCGATCCGTAGCAGGTCTCCGACCTCGCGGTAGTCCGCCGGGTGTCCACCGATCTCGACGGCGATCCCGTCGTGGGCGGCGAGGAGCGGGAGCAGCTCCGTCGCGAACCGCATCGTCTCGACACCGCCGAGCCGGACAGGCACCGTCTGGATGCCGGGCGGCACATCCAGATTGGCCAGAATATCGGCTTCGCTGCGTCTGTCCCGATACCCGGCGTCGCTACCGTGGCCATTGCCGTCGCTGCTGCCGTGATCGTGCAAGGGCGCACGCAGCCGCGTGTCCCCGATCGCGTAGTCCCACTCCCAGGTGATCTCGACGGTGTGGTCCGGCCCGAAGTCCGCCCGCGCGACCAGCGTCGGCGGCTCGATCACCGGCGGCTCGAAGGACTCGTCGCTGGAGACGATCCGGGCCACCCGCCGCAGCCCCGGGTAGAACTCGCTGACGAAACGCGGCCGCTCGGCGGCCGGAATCCGCAGGCTCCTGTTAGCCACAGCCATCTGGATCAGCTCCGGTGATGCGGGAGCGCTCAACCGAGCCAGCCGGATGTGCCAGTCCTCGTGACGATCCGTGGCCTGAATTTCGGCCCGATCGATACCGACGACGCCGTGATCGCCGATGAACGCGAACGGCGCCACTGCCTCGTCCGGGTCGGTCATGCGCAGCACGGGACTCACGGTGAGAGCCGTTGATTTTCCATTGCGAGTCACATCAAGGCACAGCTCCGCCGAGCCGTACCGCTCGATGTCGCCAAGCCGTTTGCGCCCATGCACCAACCGCACACCGGCCGCGGTGGCCTCGTCGAGCAGCGGCCACAACCGGGGGCTCGTGAACGCGCCGAGATCGAGGTACTTGTCGTCGCCGTAAGAATAGGCGCCGTACGCCGTGTCCTCCTGCCCGGAAAGGTAGACGGCGTACATTTCCCGCAGAATCCGCACATGCGTCGCGAGGTAGCCGTCGCGCTGGTAGTGCCCATAGGGCGAACTCAGCTTCGACCAGGAGAGCGCGTTGACCCAGGTGGTCTTGCCGGGTTTCACCAGTCGGGCGCGCACGCTCAACGACGGCCCGCCGGGGCCGTGGTTCGACCGGGCCGCCGAGATCTCGGCGGACAGCGTCAGCTCGATGGCGAGCGGCGTCGCACTCCGGGGCTCGTCCTCGACCGGCTGGTCGCCGAGCAGCGCCGACAGGGACGAGGCCCAGCCTGTCGGCGCGACGGCACTCCGGCGAGCCGGGCCGTCACCGGCGGCCCGTGCGGCCGCCGCCAGCACAAGCGCGACGGCGTGCTTGCAGTCGGCGCCCACCGGGCAGGTGCACTGGGCGTCATCGAACCACCACGGCTCCTCGGCGCCCGGGCCGGTGAAATACACCGTAGTCACATAGCGCTCTCCGTGGCTTCCCGCCACCGTGCCATAAAGCGCGTTTCCGGCCGGCCTCCACGACATCTCGGCCACGGCGCCCTGCCTGGCGTACTGCGCCCCTCGCTGAAAGGTGGCGTCGCCCACGGCGGCACGCAGCTGACTCCGATCGACTCTCTGCAGCTCCGCGGGCAGCATGGTCCAGACGCTAGCAGCGTCCATACCAGGGCCAACGCCTAGTGCCCTCCGAGACCACGCGGGTCCACCCGCGGCCTCGCCCTGTGTCCAGGTGAGGCCTGGTGTGGCATCAGTGCGCGACGGTGACCACCGTGCGGTAGAGGTCGTGGCGGTCGAGCACGTCGAGAAGCGCCGTTGCCAGGTCCGGGTAGGCGATGCCACGCGCCTTCGGCAGTGGCGCCTCGGCGGCGAGGCGGTAGGCGCCGGTTGCGGGCCGGGCGAGCAGCCGCGGGGGGCGCACCGAGATCCAGTCGGCGTCGCTGGCCCGCAGGATCTCCTCCATGCGCCGCATGTCGGCGTAGGCCTCGCCGAAGAAACGGTCGAGCACGGGCATCATGACCCGCCGCTCGACGAAGGGCAGCGCGCCGCGTGGCCCCGCCGGCACCGCGGAGATCACGGCGATGGTGCCGATCCCACCGGCCCGCATGGCCGCCAGCATGGTGCGGGTGCCGGTGGAGTAGACCGTCGTCGACTTCCGGCCGGCTTCGGCACCCAGGGCCGAGACGACGGCCTCGACGCCGGCGAACGCCGAGGCCAGCTGGTTCCCGCCATCGAGCACGTCCGCTCGGGCGACCTCCAGGTTGTCGTGGCGGGTCGTCACCGCCTCGGGCCGGCGGGCCACCGCTGTCACCCGGTGGCCGCGGGCCAGCGCCTGCTCGACGACCAGAGCTCCGGTCCGTCCCGTAGCACCCACAACCGCGATCTTCATCGTGACCAACCCCGTTCCTCGCCTCGCGTCGGCAACGCCTATCAAGTGATTGTCACCTTAGATGACAATCACCGTTGATACTAGAATCGGGGCTCGTGAGCGAGATCCCGACGACGCCCTACGCTGCGTCCCTGCCGTTCCTGCTGTCCCAGGTCGGTGCCCGCGCGGCGCAGCTGTTCGCCGATCGGCTGGGCCCGCTGGGTCTCTCGCCACGGGCGTTCGGCGTCCTCAGCAACCTGGCCGGATCGCCAGGGCGGACCCAGCAGCAGCTCGCCGACGCGCTCGGCATGCACCGCAACAACATGGTCGGGCTGATCGACGAGATGGAGGCGGCCGGCTGGGTGCGCCGCCACCGCAGCGCCCAGGACCGGCGGGCCTTCGAGATCCGGCTCACCCCGGCCGGCACGGAGCTGGTGGACCGAGTCGCCGCGCTGATCCCGCCGATGGAGGCGGAGCTCGCCCGCGACCTGGTCCCGGACGACCGGCGGGCGCTCGTCGACCTGCTGATCCGAGTGGCCGAGACGCTGCACCTGGACCCGGGGATCCACCCGCACCTGCGGGCGCGCACCCGCTCCACCGGCGCGGCACCCGAACAGTGAAGGGGCGCGTCGCTCGGGTACCCGAGTAGACAGGTACCCGAGTAGACATGGGCCGTGGGCGTGCATCGAGACGGCGCCCTCGCCTGGGCGGGCCCGCGTCGCCGGTTGGTGGCGGGGCCGACCGGCGACGACGGATCGAGGAGGACCGCATGGGCGTGTTAGACGGCAAGGTCGCCATCGTCACCGGTGCTGGCCGGGGTATCGGCCGGGCGATCGCGGAGGAGTTCGCGCTGGAGGGAGCTCGCGTCGTCGTCGCCTCCCGGACCGCCAGCACCGTCAGCGAGGTGGTCGACGGCATCCACTCCCGAGGCGGTGACGCGCTGGGGGTCACCTGCGATGTCGGCGTGGCGCAGAACATCCGCGAGATGGTCGACCGCGCCGTGGCCGAATACGGCGGCGTGGATGTTCTTGTCAACAACGCCCAGAGCTTCGGCACCCGCGACAGGCCGCGTGCCTCCAGCGAGCCGACGAACCTGGAGGACGTCGACGAGGCCGAATGGGACTGGAACTTCGAGACGGGCGTCAAGGCGACGCTCAGGGCCATGCAGGCGGTCTTTCCGCACATGAAGGCCGCGGGCGGCGGGCGAATCCTGAACTTCGGGTCCCGCCGCGGAATCATGTGCAATGCCGAGTCCGCCTCCTACAACTCCAACAAGGAGGCGATCCGCGCGCTGAGCCGGACGGCATCCAACGGCTGGGGGCAGCACGGGATCACCGTGAACGTTCTCAACCCGGTCATCCTCACCGACGCCGCCGAAGGCGTCTTCGCCGATCACCCCGGTGCGCGCGAGGCGACCGAGGCGCAGATCCCGATGCGGCGTTGGGGTGTCCCCAGGGACTGCGCACGGGTGGCGGTGTTCCTCGCCGGGCCCGACGGGAGCTATCTCACCGGAATGACGTTCATGGTCGATGGTGGTTTGACGACGCTTCCCTGACAACCTGAGCCGGTGATTTCCGGGACCTGCCGTGCGATCCCTTCGGCTTATTCGCAGTTGGTGAAGTGCAACAGGACGAAGATCGATTCTGGTCACCCAACTCTGCTCTCGGCTGGGCAGTCAGCCGAGGTTGGCGGGGTGCTCGGACGGCGAGTGAGGTCCGCCCGAGTTGCGGGCCGATGTCGGGCGGTGCGCCGCGGCGATCGCTACAGTGGCTCGGCGTCCCCGCGGCGCTGTAGATCAATGACCGAGGCGAAAGCCCGCACGAAGTTGGTGGTGGATGTTTTCGACAATCGCTAGGCCGACCGCCCGGACCACGCGGTACGCGGCTGCTGTAATTGTATTGCTGCTCTCGGTCACGCTGCTCGGTGCGTGCGGCGGCTCATCGGGCGGCTCCGGGAAGAACGGCGTCCGCGCGTCGAGCTCGGCGGGTTCCGACACCGACTCCGAGTACTCCGGTGCCTGCCCGACCTCGGGGAACACCAAGGCCTTCGCGAAGACGCGGTTCGCGCTGCATTCCGGCCTCGCCCTCGGCGCCTTCCACCGCTACGTCTACAAGCCGACGAAGAACGGCGCCTTCGCCAAGGGCGCGCCGAAGCGGACGCGGAGCTTCGCCAAGGCCGCGGTGGCCGGGGCGTTCACGGTCCACGAGCTCAAGGTGGCCAAGCGGTTCGCGCTGGCCAACCCGACGCTGTGCAACTCGGTGCAGTCGATCAGTGACAAGTTCAGCAGTCTGACCGGCAAGCTGAAGAGCGGCACCGCGACGCAGGCGGACATCGACGCCGACGAGAACGCCTTCACCGCCTTCCAGCGGGACGCGTCCAGCGACGGCTTCGGCTTCAAGGAGAGGAACGCCACCGTTCCCGGCGCGGCCTGATCGGTCCCCGGATCATCCGCCGGGCCGTCGTCCGGATCTGGACGGCGACCGGCACCCACGGCCGGGTCGGCCGCGAGGTCACCTCGCGACCGGCCCGGCCGTCGCCGTCCCGGCACCGGCACCGGCACCGGCATGTGAGGGATCAGCCCGCCCGGCCGCCGCCGAGACCGCCCGCCCGGCCACCTCCCAGGCCACCACCTCCCAGGCCACCCCCGAACGCACCCCCGAGGCCGCCGCCGCGACTGTTCGCGGTGCTGCCGGAGCTGGGTAGCGGGGACGACAGGTCGGCGAGCGCCACCCGGTCGCCGACCTTCAGACCCGACGTGATCTGCGTCAGGGTGCTGCCGGCCGCTCCGACACCGACAACCGTGGTCGTCGCCTTGCCACCGCGCACCACCGCCACGGTGTGTAGCAGGCCCAGCGAACGCAGCGCCGAGCTCGGCACGGCGACAGCGTCGGCCGCCTGGGCGATCACGATGGAGACATCGGCGTCCGAACCGGAGAAGATCTGCTGGTTCGCCGGGCTGAGGGAGATCGTCACCGGGTAGTTCACCGAGCTCGACGCCCCCGAACCGCCGCCGCTCGAACCGCTCGACAGCGACGACGTCGGCAGTAGCCCGATGCCGACGACCTTGCCGGCCAGGGTGGTGGTCGAGCCGTCGACGACCGCCGACGCGGCCTGACCGACCTGCACCCTCGCCAGGTCGGCGTCGGTCACGGACGTCTCGACCTCGTAGGAGGTCCCGGTGCCGATCACGGTGATGCCGGAGCCCGCCGACGGAGCCGAGGCGGCCTGCACCGACTCGCCGACGGTCAGGCCGACCGCCCCGACCGTGCCGGCCAGCGGGCTGACCAGAGTGGCCTGGACCAGCTCGTCCTTGGCCTGGGTCAACGCCGCCTGCGCCGCGTCCACTATGGCCTGGTCGGCGGCGATCTGCGCGGGGGAGGCTGGCACGCTCTGGGCGCCACCGCGGGTCGAGGACGCGGCCCCGCCGGACCGCGCCGAGCCGGACGCCCCGCCAGCGCCACCGGCCCCGCCGGACCGACCCGACCGAGAGCCACCCGTGCCACCGGAGCCGGCCGAGTGGGCCGTGTCACCTGTGCCGTTCGTGCCACCCGCGGTTGCCGTTCCCGCGGCCTCCCGGCCGGGGGTCGTGCCCGCCGCGGTCGGTCCGCCTGTGGACGGGGTCGTCCCGGAGTCGCCAGAGGTCGGCGAGAGGGCGATGAGGGCCTCGATCGCGTTACCGAGGGTCGCCTCGTCCTGGGCCACCGCCCCCTGGTCGGTCGACACGAGCTGCTGATCGGTGAGGACGGTGGTCATCAGCGCCGAGCAGGCGGCCAAGCTCGACGTCCCGGGCCGCGTGTCCGACCGCTGGGCAGCCTCGATCACCCGTAGTCCCGACGTGAACGAGGCCGGCGCAGCACCCACCGTGGCGGATGCGCCCGCGCCGGGAGCCTGGGCGGTGCTTGGCACGGAAGATGCCGGTGCCGATGTTGCCGGTGCGGATGTTGCCGGCGCAGAGGAGGCCGGCGCGGGGGAGCTCAGCGCCGGTGGTGCGGTGTGGGCCGGCGGGGCGCTGGAGGCCGGTGGTGCGCTGGAGGCCGGCGGTGCGGTGTGGGCCGATGGTGCGGTGTGGGCCGATTGGGCGGTGTGGGCCGCGCGCGATCGGGCCGCGTCCGCCGGCGGGGATCCGGCCGAGCCGAGGGCCGTTGCGGGCGATCCGTCCGTCGCGGAAGGCGTGGCCGTGCCGGCCGTCGACGCGCCGCTGATGTACGCCGCGCAGGTCGTCCGCTCCTGGCTGAGGTCTGTCGTGGCGACGGCGAGGTCGGTGTCGGCGGTGTGCTGCGCGGTGATCAGGTCCTTCTGCGCCTTGGTGACGGTGGCGCGCGCGGCGGCGACGCCCCCGCCGTTCCCGGACGCGGTCGAGCTGGACGCGGTCGAGCTGGACGCGGTCGAGGCGGGCGGTGTCGAGCGGGTCGATATCCGGCTGGCGGGCCGGGCGCCGCTGGTCGAGAGTGAGATCGGTTCGATTGTCGCCGGGCCGTCCGAGTAGGAGACCGTGGAGCCTGACGGTGTGCCGGATCCGGCGCCGCTTTCGCTGGCCTCGTCGGAGCTCAGTTTCGCCTGGGCGGTGGCCAGCGTGGCCGCGGCCGAGTCGACGGCGGCCGACAGCGCGGCGGGGTCGAGGGTCGCCAGCGTCTGCCCGGCGTCGACATGCTCACCCGGGGTGACGGCGACACTCGCGACCGTTCCCGAAACGGGAAAGGTCACGCTCGCCTGGCTCGCGGGCGAGACGACGCCGGTCGAGTCGAGTGTCTGCGCGACGGTGGCCCGCACCGCCGTGGCGGTGCGGTAGTCCGGACCGGATGACCCGGTCGCCGCGAGCGTCGCCGAGCCGGCAGCGATGACGACCACCGCGACGACGCCGATCACGATCCAGGCGCGGGCGTCCCGCCGACCGGTCCGGGCCAGCGCCCGGCTGAATCGGTCACCCATTTGCCATGCCGCCACCCGAGCCCTGGCTCCCTGAACCCTGGCTCCCTGAACCCTGGCCACCCGAGCCCCGGCGGCCCGCACCCTGGCCGCCGAAGCCCCGGCCACCGAACCCGTTGGCGCATCCCTCCTTGGCGGCCGGGCGGACGCTGATGGAGGTGGCGGCCACTGCGCCGGTGTCATCGGCCTTTCCGACGGCGGTCAGGCATTCACCGACGGTCAGGGCCGCCGAGGTGGCGCTGCTCGTCTCCTCGACGGTGGTCGACGAGCCGAGGGTCACCGTCGAGGTGACGGTTGCGCCGGGCGACGCGGTGGCGGCGGGCGCCGCCGAGGCCGACGCGCCGGCACCGGGCCACTGCGGGCCCTGGACGGTGATGGTCGTGCCCGCCACCTTCGTCACCGACCCGATGACCACTGCGAGCCGACCCCCGTTGGGGCGCCCCTGCGCGGTCGAACGGGCGGTCGGTCGAACGGCCGAACGGTCGAATGGGCGGGCGGTCGGCGCGCCGGACGGCCGAGTACCGCCCGGGAACCCGCCGGCCCCACCGAAGCCGCGGCCGAAGCCCGCCGTGCAACTGCCGGACACCGGTTGGCCGACGATCACGGACTGGGCGGTGAACGTGGTGCCCGGGCTGCCGCCGGTCACGGTCACGCAGTCGCCGACCGCGACGGCGGAGGCGTTGGCGGTGGCGGTCTTGACGAACGTGGTGCTCGGCGTCCAGGTGACGGTGACCTGACCGCTGGCGGGATTCTGGACCTCGACATTCGTCGCGGTGACCGCGGCGATGGTGCCGGTGGTCCCTGGCCGGGCTGCCTGGCCCTGGCCCTGCCCGGAGCCGGCGGCCTGACTCGGCGCACTCGCGGCGGCGGCCGTGGATCCTCCGGAACCGCCGCTGCCGCACGCGCTGACGGCGACGCTCATCGCGAGCGCGACGCCGAGGAGCGGCCCCGCGGCCAGGGCGCGGCGACGTCCGCGTGACTCGCCCGATCGAACCGGGCCGATCGGATTGGCAATGGTCATCGATCGTCGCTCCTGACGGACGGCCCGGGTTTTCCCACCCGGGCTGGGATGAGGCACTCGAATGCGGCCGGTGTCAGTCACTGCGCAGGGCCTCGATCGGCGCGAGCCGGGCCGCCCTCGTCGCGGGATACACGCCGAACACCACCCCGATTGCGACCGCGATGACGATGGAGCCGACGGTGGCGGTCGGGGAGATCGAGATCGGATCGGAGATCAGGCTCGGCAGGATGGCGGCCCCGGCGAGGCCGAGGGCGGTGCCGAGCAGGCCGCCGGCGAGGCCCAGCACGGACGCCTCGACGAGGAACTGCCGCCGGATCACCCGCGGTGATGCGCCGAGCGCCTTGCGCAGGCCGATCTCGCGGATCCGTTCGGTCACCGAGACGAGCATGATGTTCATGACGCCGATGCCCCCGACCAGCAGGGAGATCCCGGCGACGCCGGCGAGCAGCACCGTCAGGGTCCGGTCGACCGAGGTCGCGGTGGACAGGATCGACTGCTGGCTGGTGATGGAGAAGTCGGCCGCGGTCGGCGTCGTGATCCGGTGCCGGGCCAGCAGCTCGTAGTCGGCCTCCTGGTAGGCGGCGGACAGGGTGTGGCCGGAGGTCGCCTCCAGGTAGATGTTCTGGACGGAGTCCCGGCCAGCGCCGCCGGTGATCCGGTCGGCGGCAGTGGTGATCGGCACGATGGCCTGGTCGTCCTCGTTGGTGCTGGCGGACGAGCCGGCGGCGGTCAGCGTGCCGATGACCGTCATCGGTACCCCCGAGACGGTGACGGACTGCCCAACCGGGTCGCGCGCGCCGAACAGTTCTTCGGCGGTGGTCGCGGCCAGCACTGTGACGGCCGCGTGGCCGGCGACGTCCTCGCCGCTGATGAACCTTCCGGTGCCGATCGCGCGGGCGCGCACCGACAGCCAGTCGGGCATGGTGCCGACGACGGAGGTCGTCCACGAGGAGCTGCCGGCGGTCAGCGCGGCGGACCGGGACGTCGTCGGGGCGACCGCCCGGATGTCGGGGGCGACGACGTGCGAGGTCAGGGCGCCGGCGTCGGCGCGGGTCAGGGTCGACGCGCTGCCGAAGCCGCCGCGTACCCCGTTCGTCGTCGTGCTGCCCGGTGCGACGATCAGCAGGTTGCTGCCCAGCGCGTTGATCTGGCCCCGCACCTTGTCCTGAGCCCCCTCGCCGAGCCCGACGGTGAGGATGACCGCGGCGACGCCGATGAGGATGCCGAGCATCGTCAGCCCGGACCGCAGGCGGTGCGAACGGACTGCTTCGAGCCCGGTCCGAATGATCTCCGCCCAGCTCACGCGCGCACCGTTCGCAACGCCCGGGCGGCTTGACCCGAATCCGCCGTGACCACGCCGTCACGAACCTGCAGGACGCGGTCTGCCGCGGCGGCGACCTCGGCCTCGTGAGTGATCAGGACGATCGTCCGGCCGGCGTCGTGCAGGCGGCGGAACAGGGCCAGAACATCCTCGGTGGACGCCGAGTCGAGGTTGCCCGTCGGCTCGTCGGCGAGGATCAACGACGGATTGGTGACCAGCGCCCGGGCCACCGCTACCCGCTGCTGCTGGCCGCCGGACAGTTCCGCCGGGCGGTGCTCGACCCGGTCGGCGAGCCCCACGTCGGCCAGGGCGTCGACGGCCCGCTGCCGGCGTTCCGCGCGCGGACCACCGGCGTAGCAGAGGGGAAGCTCCACGTTGCGCCAGGCCGTCATCGAGGGGAGCAGGTTGAACTGCTGGAACACGAATCCGATCCGCCGGTTGCGCACCTCGGCGAGCTGGTCCTCGGACATGCCGCCGACATCCTCGCCGGCCAGCCGGTACAGGCCAGACGTCGGGACGTCGAGGCAGCCGAGAATGTGCATCAGCGTCGACTTCCCGGACCCGGACGGGCCCGTGATCGCCACATATTCACCTTCCTGGATGGACAGGTCGACCCCGCGCAGGGCCGCCACCTCGAACAGCCCCGACCGGTAGGTCTTGCGGACATCCGTCAGCTCGATGACCGCAGCACTCGCCCCGGTCCCGGCCTCGTTCGGCGTGGAGTCGTTCGGCGTGGAGTCGGTGGATGTGGAGTCGGTGGATGTGGAGTCAGTCGGTGTCATCCCGCGGGCCGTCCGCCGAAGCCGGTGCCGCCACCGAAGCCGGTGCCCCCGCCGAACCCGCCGCCGCGGAACCCGCC
>NZ_JANEZT010000140.1 GCF_025403405.1 Frankia tisae | reverse complement strand
GACGATGCCGGGGATCAGCAGCGGCAGGTAGCTGTGGACGTCGCCGGAGACCGCGCCGCCGAACACGTAGGCGAACATCGCGGTGAACAGCAGCGGCTGCAGCGCGACGTCGAAGAACTGTTCCGGATTGCGCCGCATCTTCTTCAACGCCCGCCACGCCATCGCGAGGGTCTGGGTGAGAGTGTCCCCCGCGCCAGGGCGGGCCCGCGTGCGGGCGACGGCGGCGGCCGGGTCGGCGGCCGGGGCCGGGGCCGGGGCCGGCCGTGCGGGCGCGGCGGTCGGTTCGGCGAGGACGGTGTTCATCGGGCCATCTCCGTGGTGGTGTCGTCGAGGCTGGTGTCGTCGAGGCTGGTGTCGTCGAGGCTGGGGGCGTCCTGGCCGGGGACGGTTCCGGCCGGGCCGCCGGCATCGGGACCGGCCGCGGTGCCATGGCCGGTGAGGGCGAAGAAGACCTCGTCGAGGGTCGGCTTGGCGACGCTGACCGAGGCGATCGCGACGGCCGCCTCGCGCAGCGCGATCAGCACGTCGGCGGCCCGGTCGGCGACGTCGAGCGGAACGTTCAGCCGGCCGGACTCGGGCGTGGTGACCGGCTCCTCGCCGAGTACCCGCAGCACCACCGCACGGGCGAGCGCCTGATCGGCTTCGGGGGCGAGCTGAAGTTGCAGGGTCGAGTCGCCGACCTGGGTCTTGAGCTCGTCCGGCGTGCCCTCAGCGACCTTGCGACCCTGGTCGATCACGCAGACCCGGTCGGCGAGCTGGTCGGCCTCGTCCAGGTACTGCGTGGTGAGCAGGACGGTGCAGCCGTCGTCGACGAGCTCGCGGATGGTGTCCCACATCTGGCCGCGGGTGCGCGGGTCGAGGCCGGTCGTCGGCTCGTCCAGGAAGATCAGCGGCGGCCGGGTGATGAGGGAGGCGGCGAGGTCGAGGCGGCGGCGCATCCCGCCGGAGAACGCCGAGATCCGCCGCTCGGCGGCCTCCCCCAGACCGAACTGCTCCAGCAGCCGGCGCGCGGTGGCCCGCGCGTCCGCCGAGCGCAGGCCCTGCAGCCGGCCGAACAGCCACAGGTTCTCCGCCGCGGTGAGGTCCTCATCCACGGAGGCGTACTGGCCGGTGACGCCGATGAGCTGGCGGACCCGGTGGGGCTCGGCGGCGACGTCGACACCGAAGATCTCGGCCCGGCCGCCGTCGATGTCCAGCAGCGTGGCCAGCATCTTCAGCATCGTGGTCTTGCCGGCGCCGTTGGGCCCGAGCACGCCGAAGATCTCGCCCTGGCGCACCTCGAGATCGATCTGGTCAACGGCGCGAACGGCGCCGAATCTCTTGACCAGGCCGTCTGCCTGGACTGCGGGCAAAGCTGACATACGTCTTCCTTCCACGGGATGCGGGTGAGGTGATGCGGATGAAGCGGTACGGATGACGGAGCATCGGGTCGCACGGGGGCCGGGCGTGCTGGACAGGACGCTAGACAACAGCGGTATCACCGCCCCTACACGCCGGTTTCACCCGCCTTCGGGTGTGCGCGGCGAACCCGGCCCCGGAGGACTAGCGTCCAGACCATGACGACGGACCACATCTCGGGGCACCTGCGGCCCGGCGGCCATTCGCCCGGTGGCGTGCGCGACAGCGGCGACGTGAAGGTGGAGCAGCACCGCCTGCCGCAGACGTACGCCGCGTTCGCCGCGCTGCCCGACGCGACCGGCGAGCAGGCCGCGGCGGCGGTGCAGGTCCTCGCGCTCTACGGCCATGCGGTCGACAACGGTGACGCGGAGCTGCTGGCGCAGGTGTTCGTCGACCCGCCGGCCCCCGACCTTGCGACGTCTCCCTCTCACCACACCGTCAACACGGAGGTGAAGCAGGTCCCCGGCGGCCTGGCCGCGTGGAGCCGGCTGGTGACGATCGCCGGCGATGGCAGCGTCGCGAGCGCCGACGTCGTCGACGTGTTCACCGAGACGCCCGCCGGCTGGCGCGTGGCCAGCCGGACCGTCCACCCGCGCCACGGCGGCCCGGCCGTCATCGCCGACGGGCAGACACCGTGGGCGTGAGGATCGAGCCGGTCGACGCGGCCACCTACGCCGAGGTGTGCAGCCTGCTCGCCAAGCATCCGCACCTGTTCGACAACATCGCGCTGGGCGCGGCACCGGCGGCATACACCGACGACGCGGTGATGGGCGGGGTGCCGCTGGCGCAGGCCGCGAGCGGGCTTCCGTACGGGCGGGTGATGTTCCCGCACCACACCACCGACATCGCCGTCCACCGGGTCGACGACGACACGCTGCGGGTGTGGGCGAAGTACTTCGTGATACGCGGCGACGGCACCGCGGGCTCGGGCGACTACCAGGACACCGTGGTCCGCACGCCGCGCGGCTGGCGGATCGCCGAGCGGTCGGTCACCCGCGGCAACCGGCCCGACGACGACCCCGACGGCTCCTCGGAGCGGACCCTGTCCGCCGCCACCTGGCTGCCGCCCGAGGGTTGATCGACCCCGTCATCGCACCCTGACCCGTCTCCGGCACCGGCCACGCCGGTTCGGTGACCGTCAGGGTGCGATCGAGGCGTGAGAGTCGCGCAGCGGCTGCTGTCCGCGGAGGGCGACGAGATCACAAGCTGACTCGTCATTCGCGAATCCCGGACCACCCACCGCGGGGGCGGCCGGCACGTGTTGGTGGACGCGTGTTGGTGGAACGGCACCCCACCCGGCGCGGGCGGCGGACCGGGACGCGGGAGCGCCCCAGTCCACCGGCCCGCGCCGGGATGCGGAGGTCAGCCGTCGGAGCCGACCACCGGCGCGGGCGGCGGACCCGCGGGCGACGAGCGCCCGTGCGGCACGAGCGTCGGGCGGGGGCACGGCGGCCGACGCGCGGAGGGGGACCGCTGAGCGGGCACCCGCCTGGGGGCGGCGCCCGGCGGCGTGGACTCCGCCGGAGGCCGCGCAGGCGGCGTGGACGGCGACGGATACCTCGGCCGTCCCGCCGGGGTCGACGGATGGCGTGGCGCCGGCGCGGACGGCGGGGTGCGCGGCAGCGGGAGCTGCGGCGGCGGTACAGGTGCCGGCGCAGGTGCAGGTGCCGGCGCAGGTGCCGGCCGCGAGGACGGGGGCACGGTCCTCGGCGCGGCGGTCCTGTCGGGATCGGGGGCAGGGTCCTCCCGGCCGGCGTCACCGGGTGCGTCGTCGCCCGTCGGGGCGGGCTCGTCCCCGTCCGGGGCAGGGGTGCCCGGGTCGCTCGACGTCGCGTCGTCCCCGGCGGCGGCCGGCGCCGCCACCGGCGCGGTGGGCACGGTCAGGAGCGGCTCCCAGGCGGGCGTGGGAGTGATCGTGAACGTGCGAGTGGGCGTGAACGTGGGAGTAGGTGCGGGGGCGGGCTCGTCGGCCTCAGGCCGGCCGGCGACGACGCCCTGGTGGGTCCGGTCGGGCAACGACCCCCAGGCGTCGACGTCGACGGGCGACGCCGCCCACTGCTCGTATGGATCTCGGTCGGCTGGGAACAGCTCAGGCTCGGCCGGTTGGCGGGTCAGAGCCACCGCGGCCGCGAGCACGAGTACTAGTCCCAACAGAATCAGCACCGGCGTCAGCATCGCCGTCATTCCCCCCCGAACAGGTCACCGTGGACCCGCCCCCCTCGTCTGTATATCAAGGTCAGGCAGGCCCGATCGGTCCCGCATTCCAGTCATCCGCGGGCAAGTGACAACGTACGGGTGACCAGCCCGACCAGGGCCCACATCGATGACACCCAGCGAGGTAGCCGATTCGGGTGGTAAGGCGCGTCGGCAGGCCCCACGGCCACGGATCCCGAGCAGGCAGGACCGGTACATTACGGGCCATCGTGTCCTACTTGTCCGCTCCGGATGATCGTCCTCGGCCGGTCGGTCCCACGCGCAGCCACGGTCCGGGCGCGCGCCTCGGCGACGGCAGAGCGGCCGCGACGCGACCATCGCCCCGCCCCGTGCCGGCCACCGCCGGCCGGCGCGGCACCTGCTGATCGCCCGCACCGCCCGTGCCCCTCTTCATCCCGCTCGCGCTGCTCGCCGCGTTCCTGCTGGCGTCGTCGGCGGCCCTCCAACAGCGCGCCGCGGGCCGTAGCCGCTTCGCGGCGCGCGACGACAACGACATGGCCGTGCCGGGGTTCGGGCACCTGCTCGACCTCGTCCGCGAACCGTTATGGCTGGTCGGCTGGCTGACGAACCTGGCCGGCTTCCTCACCCAGGCGCTCGCGCTGCATCTGGGATCGCTCGCCGAGGTGCAGCCACTCATGGTCACCCAGCTGCTGTTCGCGCTCCCCCTCGGGCTGGTCGGCACGCGGCTGCGGATGGCCCGGACGGCGTGGTGGGCCATCGCGGCGATCTGCTCCGGCCTCGCGCTGCTGCTCGGCGTGCAGGATCGGCTACCCGCCCATCCGCCCCTTGACCAGGAACGCCTGGTGCTGGCGATCATCACCATCGTCGCGCTGGCCACCGTGCTGGTCACCGTGTCGCGCGGGCGGGGACCGGTGGGGCGGGCGACGCTGTTCGGTATCGCCGCCGGATTGTTCTTCGCGCTGAGCGCGCTGCTGCTCAAGCAGGCAACCGACGAAACCCTCGACAACGGGTTCGACGCGACAGTGACACACTGGTTCGCCTACGCCCTGTGCGGGGTGACACTGACGAGCCTGTGTCTAGGTCAAATGGCCTACGCGGTCGGTCCGCTGACCGCGGCCGCCACCGCCATGAACATCACCAACCCGACCGCCGCCTACGCGCTCGGCGTCCTGGTGTTCGGGGTCCCCGCTCCGAGGGGGTCCGGGGTCATCTCCGGCGTCGCAGTCTCCGCCGTGCTCGTCGTCGGCGGAGTGTTCCTGCTCTCGCGGCCCAGCGCACTGCCCCGCCCCCGGCATCACGTGCCCTGACCGGAACCCGCCAGGCCCCGGAACCCGCCAGGCCCCGGGGCCGAACCCGGCTCCGCCGGACCCGCAGGACGGTTTTTCCCGTGCATATTGCGCCATCCCGGCGCCAGGCGGACACTCAGGGTGTTCTGATCGGTCGCGACGACCGGCACCATTCGGGCGGAGGCCTCCGCATGCCCTTGACAAGGAGCGAGGTGCATCCGGAATCGCGCGGCGACGCGGCCGCCTACGACGCAATCCTCACCGACCTGGTGGACCTTCTCGACGCCGAGCCCGGTTTCGGTCGCGAGTCGGCCCGGCGGCTGCTGCAGGACAGGATCGCCCATCACCTCGGGCCGGGCCGCCGGCTGCATCTCGTCGAGCACGACGTGCGCTACCAGTGGTTCGCCGCGGTCGTGTACCGACTCGGCGAGGAACCCGGCGGGTTCACCGCGCTGCGTCGGGCCGTCGGCGACCTCCACCCGGGTTCGCGGGTGGCCGCGGTGGTCGCCGACCTCGTCGCGGCCGCCGACGCGGCCGCTGGCATGACCGCCGACGCGGATGCCGGCGAGTGGCGGGTGCAGGACGGCGGGGCAGCGACGCAGCAGGTGACCGCGCTCCCGCCGGCGAGTCTGCCGTCAGGACGCGCCACGGCGGCGGTCGACGGGCCACCGCAGCCGCTGCGCCCGGCCGAGATACGGGCGCTCGCCCTGGCGTTCGGCCAGGGTCGTGGCGCACTGCGGCTCCTGGTCGACGCCGGGGTGCCGGCGGAGCGGATCCCGCCGCCAGACGCCGACGCCGCGGCGTTCTGGGCCGAGGTGTCGGCGCTGCTCGGCCACGGGCTGCTCCGCGACGGCCGGCGACGGGTGCTCGCGGCGGCCGCCTCCCGCTTCCCCGCGAACGACGTCTTCGCCGCGGACCAGCCCCGGTAGCCAGCGGCCGCTCATGACAGCTCCGCCCGCCCCGCCATCTGGACCTGTTGCGTCCAGATGGCGTCGAACAACCTCCTCCGCACCGACCATCGGGCAGGTTACGCTAAACAGCAGAATCGGTGTGCTCGGTGACAGTGAGCTCAATAGCAATGAGCTCGGTAGCAGTGAGCTCATCGGCAGCGTGCTCAGTGGCAGCGTGCTCAGTGGCAGCGTGCTCAGTGGCAGCGCATGCCGGCCGTCAAGCGCGTTGGGATCCGTCGGGGGAATCGTGACCATGCCCGATCCGTCGTCGCCGCGGCGCGGCGCACGGCGGTCCGACCTTGTGGTGGAGATCGTCGGCTGTCTGGAGAGCACCGTCGATCTCCTCAGCCCCACGACCCGGGATCTCCTGGTCAGCCGCTTCGAACAGCGCGCCGGCAGGCGGCTGTTCGTCCCGCACTTCGACGTCGCCCGGGACTGGTACTTCCGCTTTGTCGAGAGCTGCATCGAGCTGGACAACGGCGCCGAGATCATGGTGGACGCCGTGTTCGACCTGCGGCCCGACTCCGCCGTCGCGCACCGGCTGCTGCGTCTTCTCGCCGACCGGGGAGCGGCGGAGGTCGCCGAGGGAGCCGGCGAGGTCTGGGATCTCCTGCGGCGGGAGCTCGCCGCGTTGCCCCCGCAGCGGGTCGCCCACGCCTTCCGTCATGCCTGCCACCCCGCCCATCCCCCGCGCCACTGCGTCGACGCCTGGCAGCTGTTCCTCTGGGTCGCGAGCCGCAATCCCGAGCCCGCCCGGCTCCCGCCGCACGTCGTGTTCCTCGTCCGGTGCGCCGACGTGCTCACCCCGGGCACGCTCGTCCGGGTCGAGGCGTGGCTGCGCAGCGAGGCGCACCGGCGGGACCTCACCAGAGAGCTGCATCTGGCCTGGCTCGAAGCCGCGCAGGTACGGCGGCAGCGTACGGGGGTCGTATCGTTGCAGTTCCAGCCGGTCGGGCCCCGTCCCGAGGATCATCTGGCGTCATGGTGGCTGCACTGGGCCGACGAGTCGACGCCGCACCAGGGCGGGACGCAGCCGGCCAGGCCGGACCTGTTCGAGCAGATCGCGTCCGCAGTCGTCTATGACGCGGAGGATCTCCTCGCTGCGGAGATAACCCCGGGTGAGGACGCCGAGCTGATCGTGGAACTCTTCCTGCCGTTCGCGCACATGGACCTGCCCGTCACCAGCTGGCGCCGGCAGATCCACGGGACGCCGCGGCTGCTGGTCGAGGACCACCCGGTCGTCGTGCGCAGCCTCGAGCGTCTGCACCGACGTGGCGCGCGCTTCCTGTGGCTGCGGCGTTGGGCTGCGCTCACCGCGCCCCATCCACCTGGGATCGTGGCGATGGACGCCGCCAGCCTCGGACGGCATGGGCTGGCCAGGGACGAGCGGATCGCCGCGGTGATGCTGAGCGGGCCACCGACGCAGGGCTCGCCGGCGCAGCGGCAGCTCACCGAGGCGCTGAGCGCGGGCCTCGCGGTCGCCGCGTGGCAGTTCGACGACCCCGACCGACCCAAGACCGATGGGTCGCTGCTCGATCTGCTCGCCCAGGGCGATCCGTTCCAGCTGCCCCAACGGTTCCGGACGGAGAACCTTGACCGGCTCGAGCTACGTGGCGACCTCCAGTCACCCGGCCCGAGAGTCGACGACGCGGAGACGGCGGCGCGACGCACCGCGGTTCTGCTGTGGGACGATCCACGCCGCGTCGCCTGGCGAGCGATGCAACCGGAGGGGTCCGCGTGAGCTTCGAAGACGGCGCAATCACCTCGGTGCGGGACACCGGGGAACCCGCCGCCCGCCGCTGGTGGCTGTTCCACGGCACCGGCGAGCCCGCCGACGCCGAGCTGCGGTGGCCGCAGGCCCCACCGTGGCGGCGGTTCGCCGCTCCCCCGGTCGATGCCCCACCGCCGCCGGAGGACGACGAGGAGATCTCGCGTCTGCGTGGGGAGATGGCCGCCATGCTGCTCACGCCCGCCCAGATCGCGGCCGTCAACGTCGCGCTGCTGCTACGACGGCCGATCCTCGTCACCGGCGTGCCGGGCTCCGGGCAGGCCGGGCTGGCCCATCTGATCGCCCGGGAGCTGCACCTGGGGCGGGTCCTGCGATGGACGGTCAACCGCCGCACGACGCTGCGCGACGGCGTCCACGACTTCGACGCGCTCGGCCTGGCGAGCGCCGCGCTCCAGCAGCGGGCCGATCAGCCCGTGGTGGAGCCGGGCGGATCCCCCAGCGCGCGCAGGTCCGTCAAGGGCCACCTCGCGGACCTGCTCGGCCACGACGCCGAACGCAGGCCGCCGGACTCGCTCTCGGTCCACCGGCACGTCAGGCTGGGCCCGTTGGGCACCGCGCTGCTCCCCCGCGCCCGACCCCGGATGCTCCTCATCGACCGGCTCGACCGCGGCGGCCACGACCTGGCCGACGACGTTCTCGACGTGCTCGACGAGGGTCGTGCCGTCGTGCCCGAGCTGGCCAGGCTGCCCCCCACCGCCGGCCCGCTCCCCGTGGCCGTGGACGATCCAGGCGCCCACGCCCTCCTCGACGCCGGAATCATCCAGTGCGCGGAACCGCCGGTCGTCGTGATCACAAGCAGCGGCGAACGGGCCTTCTTGCCAGCCTTCCACGACCGCTGCGTCCACGTCCGGATGCCCGAGCCGTCCCGTGCGAGGCTGCAAACACTGGTGGAATCCCGGTATGGGACCGTTCCCCGGGTGGCCACCCTGCTCGCACGCTTCGACAAGCGCCGCAGCGCGGGCGCCGAGCTGACGATCGACCAGCTCCTCGACGCCATCCACCTGGCAGCGGCCGGCGTCCTGGACGACGACAGCGCGGGACTCGCCCTCGACGCCGTCTGGGGCAGCGCCTCCGGCGACCCCGCAGCAGGCCTGCTGTGACCCGACGTCACGCCGACGACGGCCACACCGACGACGGCACCGATGACCTCGCCGCCGCCGAGCAGCCCGACAAGCCGACCCGCGTCCGTTACCTGCCCGGGCCCGTCCATGTCGATCTGGCGCCGGCAATCCGCGACGAGCGGGCCCTCGCCCGCGCCCTGCACCCGCTCGTCGAGCAGGTCCCGACCCCACCGTCACGCCCGTTCGACGTGCAGCGGACCGCACGTGACCTGCTGCGGGGCACCGCGCAGCAGGTCACGCTCGAGGAGCCGTCCCAGCCGCGGTGGGAACTCGCCCTCGTCGTCGACGCGAACCCGACGTTTTCCGCGACCTGGGGGGACGCCGTCCCCGGCATCATCCGCATGCTGCAGCGCCAGCCCGCGTTCCGTGACGTCCTCGTCGCCTACCTCGCTCCCGATGACCGTCGCGACGGTGCCCTGCGCCTGCGCGGCGGACCCGCCAGCTCGACCACAAGGTCACCGTCCCAGCTGACCGACCGCACCGAACGGCGCGTCGTGTGGCTGCTCACCGACGGCCTGGGAGAGGCGTGGCGCTCCGGCCGCATGGCGCAGGTGCTCGCCGAGTGGGCCGGCACCGGCCCGGTCGCGGTGCTCGACGTCCTCGCCTCCCACACCTGGGACCGGACAGATCTGGACGCAGAGCGGGTCCGGCTACACGGCAGCGGGCTCGGGACGGGCCAGGTGCGTTCCTGGGCCTACCGCGGGGGCCTGCTCGACGACGCCGGCACCGATCCCAGCGATGACGTCGATCCCGACGACGACGGCGATGACGGCCTTGGCGTGGGAGCGTCTGCGGCGGGCACCGCCGGATCCGTGGGGACGACGTACGCCGTCCCGGTCCTGGAACTCGACCCGGAGTGGATCGGTTACTGGGCGCGCTTTGTCGCCGCGGCGGAACCGACGTGGTTCGAGACGGCCGCGGTCATCGCCGGGTCCGGCCGACACTTTCTGCCGGAATACGGGATCGAGTCACCATCGCCGGACGAGCGCCTGGCGGAGTTCTTCGCGCTCGCCGCGCCGACCTCGAGAAAGCTCGCGGGACTCCTGGCGATCGAGCCCCTCAGCCGCCGAGGCCTACGCACGGTTGCCGGTATCGCAGGCGCTGGCCGCCGAAACTTGTCCGAAATTTTTGCCTTCGGTTTACTTACACACGATTCGTTGTCGACCACATTCAGTATTATTCCGGAAATCCGCTCAAGACTTCGCGCCCAGGTGAGCAGAAGCGACGTCGAGCGGATTCGCCGGGCGGTCGAATCCGACGCGGATAACGCGGGGACGGAGCCACTCGGCATGCCCATGGCCACGCCCTCCGACCAACCGCCCATCCGCCCGTCCGGCGAGGCGGACACGCCCTCACAGGGGTGGGCCCCAGCCACGCCCACGGACCGGACCCTCGGCGCACCATCGCCGACCAGCACGGGCGCTCCGGCCGGCGGGCCAAGGCCGCCACGGACACTTGACACCGAGAGTGAAAATTCTTTTACGATGAGTAGTATCGCTGGAACGGGTCGGCCGAGGTCCAGCACGGGTGACGACTCGACGGGAGCTGTCGGCGCCGAGGCGACCACGACACGAGGAGGACCCACCGTGACTGGGGGCACCGCCCTGCGACCGGCGCTGACGACGGGTCAGCTGCCCCGCATCTGGGGAAATGTGCCGCCGCGGAATCCGCACTTCACGGGTCGCGTCGACCTGCTCACCATCCTGGACACCCGGCTCACCGAAGGCACGACCTCGATCCTGCCCGAGACGCTGCACGGAATGGGCGGCGTCGGAAAGTCCCAGCTAGCAACCGAATACATTTATCGCCACCTTTCAGACTTCGATATCATCTGGTGGATTCCCGCGGAGCGGACGGTCCAGATCAGCAGCGCGCTCGTCGAGTTGGGTGCTCGGCTCGGGCTGGAGGTCGGCACCGAGGCCACCGTCGCGGTCCGCCAGGTCGTGGAGGCGCTGCGGATCGGCAATCCCTACGAGCGCTGGCTGCTGATCTTCGACAATGCCGACGACCCACACGCCGTGCGGGAGTACTTTCCGGCGAGTCCGACAGGTCGCGTCCTCGTCACCTCCCGCAATCCGGGCTGGGCACACGTCAGCCATCCCCTCGAAGTGGCCGTCTTCCGGCGAGAGGAGAGCGTCGCGCTGCTGCGCAGCCGAGGAGGCCACCTGGACGACGACGGCGCGGACCAGGTCGCCTCCGCTCTCGGGGACCTGCCGCTCGCGGTCGAGCAGGCCGCGACCTGGCGGGCGGAGACCGGAATGTCCCCGCAGGAATACCTGCGCCTGTTGGGGGACAAACGAACCGAGCTGTTGAACACCGCGCCGGCGGACTACCCCCACCCGGTCACGGCGGCCTGGAACGTGTCGCTGGACCGGCTCGCCCAAAGCAATCCCGCCGCCCTCGAGCTCCTCCAGGTATGCGCGTTCTTCGCGCCGGAACCAATCTCGCGGCAGTTGCTGTCCCGAGCCCACAACGAGACGATCTCGCCGGCGCTCGACGAGGCCCTGCGCGACCCGGTCAAGCTCGGCCAGGCGATCCGCGACATCAACCGGTACGCCCTGGCCAGAATCGACCACCGGGACAACTCCATCGTCATGCACCGGCTGATCCAGGCCGTGCTGATCGGCAGGATGACCCCGGACCAGCAGCGGACGATGCGCCACGGCGCCCACGTCCTGCTCGCCGCGAGCGACCCCAACGACCCGTTCAACCCGGGCCTGTGGCGAACCTACGCCGACCTGTACCCCCACATGATCGCCTCACGTGCCGAGCATTCCCCGGACCCCAGAGTCCGCCAACTGCTCCTCAACGAGGACGACTACCTCTGGCGGTGGGGAGATCACCAGGAGAGCAACGACCTCGCCCGCAGCGTGCACGCCGAGTGGCAGGCGCGCTTCGGCGAGGACGACCCCTACACCCTGCAGATGGCGCTGCGCTTCGGCTGGGGCCTCGTCCTGACCGGCCGCTACACCGAGGCCGCCGAGGTCAACCGGCGGACGTTCGAGCTGTCGACCCAGGTCAACGGGCCCGACGGCGAGCTGACCATCGTGCTCATGGGCAACGTCGCGGCCGACCTGCGCTGGCGCGGCGACTTCGCCGCCGCCTTCGACATCGCCGAGGACGCCTACCGGCGGGCCCGTAAGACCTTCGGCCCCGACGACCCGCAGACGCTGGAAGCCGCCCACACTGTCGCCGCGAGCCTCCGGCTGCTGGGACGTTTCGCCGAGGCGGCCGAACTGGCCGAGGACACCTGGCAGCGCTCGATCCAGCTCTACGGCGAGGACGACGACCGCAGCCTGAACACCTATACCGGACTGACGCTCGACCGCCGGGAACTCGGCGACTACCTCGGCGCCCGGGCCACGCAGGAGAACATCGACGCCCGCTACCGGCAGCTGTTCCACCAGTCGGCGAACCACCCGGCCCGGCTGCACGCCGGGCGGAACCTGGCGGTGGCGCACCGCAAAGCCGGTGACCACGACAAGGCGCTCGCGCTGTCCCGCGACGTCGAGGGACTGTTCTTCCAGCGCTACGGCGGCGAGCACCCCGCGTCGCTGTCCGCCGCCCTGAGCCTGTCCATCGACCTGCGCCACGCCGGCCAGCTCCACGAGGCCCGCAAGATCTGCGCGCGGACCCACCAGCGATACGCGGCGAAGATCGGTGAGACGCACCCACACACCCTCGCCGCCTCGATCAACCTCGCGATCATCGACCGGCTGTCCGGCCAGACGGACGCCGCGCTCGACCGGGACGAGCGGACGCTGGCCGCCTTCGTCGAGCGGCTCGGCGACCGGCACCCCTCGACCCTCGCCTGCGCCGCCAACCTCGCCAGCGACCTGTACGCGGTCGGGCGGTTCGAGGAGGCGCACGCTCGCGACCAGGTGACGCTCGCGGCCTCGACCGAGGTGCTCGGCGAGGCGCACCCGACGACGTTGGCGGTGGCCGCGAACCTCGCCATGGACCTACGCGCCCTGGAGCGCAAGGAGGAGGCCCTGGAGCTGCAGGCCGCGACACTGACCTGGTTGGACCGGGTGCTGGGCCACGACCACCCGGCGACCCGCCAGGTCGTCGCCGCGATCCGCCTGGACTGCGACGTCGACCCGATGCCGATGTGAGCGAGCCGCCAGGCCACGCGGGCGGCCGGCTACGCCCAGGTGAGGCGAGTGGTCACTGCAACGCCATCCCGCGCGCGGACCGCTGGCCCGGCGAATCCGGCACATTCGGCCCGTCCGAGGCAGCTGGCTGAAGGGAAGCGGGAAGCAGCCAGGCGGCGAGTGCGGGTAAGGCCGGCGCCTCGCCGCCCCGGTCGGCCACCGCGGTCGCCACGGCTCGGACCAGCTCGGGTCGCCGCAGCAGGGTCCGCCCCGCCGGCTCACCGGCGCCGATCGCGAGTCCGAGCCCGACGAGGGCGCGCCGGTCGCCGCCGCCCCGTTCCAGCTCCGCCTCGTAGCCTCGCCGGGCGCGGGCCCGGTCGCCCACCACGAGGGCGCAGTCCGCCGCGCTCGCGCCGCGGTATTCCCGGCCCGGCCCGGCCCGCTCGGCCCGGCGGAACGCATCCCGATCCGCCAGCCACAGCCGGGCCAGGGACGCCCTGGCGTCCAGGACCCGCGCGCCCGGATCGGGCACGAGTCGGGTGGGGACCGGGGCCGGCACAGCGGCGCCGCCCGCCGACCACGCCTCGGCGAGACGCTCGACAGCGGCCGGATCCGGTTCGAGGTGGTGAATCCGCCACAGCGCGCGGGCATCCGCCGTCGCCAGCTCGGCCAGGCGCCGCGTCTCGACCGGCACCGGTTCCGACTGCCAGCCCTGCACGGTCGTGCGGATTCCGGTGACGAACCGCTGGCCCAGCGTCGTCAACGGGCCGGTGCGCAGCATCTCTGTCGCCGTGTCGAGGACCGCCTGGCGCCACAGGGCGAACTCGAAGTGGGCCAGCATCGCGTCCGCCCCGACCGCCAGCCGGCGCTGCCTGCGCCAGAACTCCGTGACGCCGAAGAACGCGTAGATGCCATGGAGCACCCCGTGCGGCGGGCGCGGGTCGTCACGCCACGGCGCGTACCGCAGGACGGGCGGGGCCTGCGGGTCCACGAGGTCGCACAGGTGCAGCAGCGCGCTGAGCACGGTGTGCCGGAACTCGTGCGCCAGGGTCGCGGCGCCGTCGACCGGGTCCGGCGGTTCGGTGAGTTCGACGCCGCCGACCGCGTCGCCCGACGTGGCGCTGAACGAGCGGAAACGCTGCGCCGCGGGCAAGGGGACGACGGCCGAGACGGCCGCGTCGACTCCCGCCGCGAGCTGAGGGTGCCCGTCCCGCAGTACCTGCCACGTATCGGCCAGGTGCCCCTCCCAGAGAGCGACATCGGCGCCGTTGAGCCGCACCGGCGGAACGACTTGGCCCACCAGGCGGTAGGGATCGGCATCCTCGATGACGACGCCGACGGATCGCGCTGCCCAGGTGGGGTGCCAGACCGTGACGTCGCGGGTCGGCGTGCCGCCGTCGTCACCGCGGTTCACCCGGACCCGGCCGGCGGATCCGATCACCTCTACGCCGCCGCCGGCGCCCCGCACCACCGCGGTCTCCCAGATCTCCCAGAACGGCAGGTGGGAGTGGCCAAGCGAGGGCAGGTGCACCACACCCCGGCGGGCCGGCACCGCGAGCTCGACCGGTTCGCCCGCCCGGACCGCGGCGGCGGCAGCCATGGCGTGCAGGTAACCGACCTCCGCCCACAGGGGTATGTCGTGGTGGAGCCGCCCGCGCAACCGGCGGAGCAGCCTGGCGGCCCACGCCCCCGTGAACGGCCGGTCGATCACCGCGCGGACCGCCGCCGAATCGCGCTGTTCCACCTCGACGAGGAGATCCCACGCCTGGTCCACAGGTGCCAGCGGGCCAGTCGCCGCCGGCCGTTCCCGCAGGGCGTCAAGAATCGCGCGTAAGGCGAGCCGCCGGAAGCTGATCTCGGCCTCGAGGAGCCTCCCGACGACGTCGGGATCGATCACCCCGAGGGCAAGGGCGTCGAAATCACGCACCGTCAGCCGATGGATGCCAATGCCGGACGTGGTCGCGACCTCCGCCGGGGTGGACGGCATCAGACGCGCCGACCCGAGCGGTCGGGGCTGCCGCTACCGTTTTCAATCCGCCCTGCGGGCACGTCAAGGGTGTGGAGCAGTCTTTGGACGCCCGCGCGGAGCCTGCCGTCCGGGCTGTCGCGGAGCCGGTCGAGCCCGATTCCGCGCACGTCGGCGAGCTCCCCCTCGATTGCAGCGTCGGCCATGGCGCCCCGTCCCCTCCTGGCGGTTCCTTCCCGGAAAGGCCGGACCCGCGGGCCGCGGTTCCGCTCCCGAGAAAGAAAAGGAAGTCGCAGAAGAAGTGTTACACATCCGCGGGTGACAGCGCGCGTTCATGGCGCTGCTCCAGGAGATCCGGGGCAGCGGCCGCATCCGGGCGGGCGGCCTCAGGCCGGCGCGACCGGCCGCTCTCCTGGCGCCGTCGCCGGGTGAACGTGACGACGGATCGAAGGGCAGCGGAGCCCCACCAAACCCGAATCCGCGGCCCTTACCGGGAACAGCCGTCGAAATTCTCTGTACCGCGGCGGCGGTTTCCGGTGAACTTCGCGCGGATCAGACCGCTCTTTTCCGCCCCCCGGTTCGATGCGGTTACTCTCGCCGTGTTGGCTTGCCGTCAGGATTGACGGCGTCGGCATTGACACAGCCGGTCGTGGATGTCAGCGGT
>NZ_JANEZT010000013.1 GCF_025403405.1 Frankia tisae | reverse complement strand
CTGTCGGCGAGGTCACCGGTGAGCAGCAGGACGCTGATCTTCAGCGTGGACGCCTCGATCTGAGCGAGGACCGACGACAGCGCGGCATAGGTGTCGACCTTGTCGTGCAGCAGCTCGCCCGGGCGGATCTCCTGGCGGGTCTGGTCGCGCAACCGCCGCGGCGGCCTGTCCAGCGTGGACCTGCCGGGGCCGTTCTCCTACCGGCGGGAGGGCCGCGGCCGCCGGCGGGCCGAGAGCTGACGCCGGCGGGCCGAGAGCTGACGCCGGCACCGGTGGGGTCCGGTTAGTCGGCGGCGGCCCGCGCGGCTGGTGCGGCTGGCACGGTCGGAGTGGCTGGTGCGGTCGGAGCGGGTTGCCGTTCGGCCAGCAGGACCGCGAGGTCGTCGTGCAGGGCGCCGCCGGCATGGGAGCTGAGGGCGGCGATGAGCCGGTCGAGAGCCTCCTCCTGGCCGCCGCCCCGCACCAGGTCCAGGTGATCGTCCAGGGGGAAGAAGCGTCCCCGGCTGTCCCTGGCCTCGATCAGCCCGTCGGTGAACAGCAGCAGCCGGTCGCCGACCTCCCACTGCGCCGTCGTGACGGTGAACCGCTCGGCCAGCCCGAGCGGGGGGCTGGGCGAGCGCACCTCCAGGATCGACGACCGGTCCGCCGAGACGAGCCGCGGCGGGTGATGGCCCGCCGAGCACATGCCCAGCCGGCCATCGGGATGGATGTCCAGGACGAGCGCGGTGACGAAGTCCTCGGGCCCGGCCTCCCGCCCCACCGCGCGGGCGCACGCCGCCGTCACCTGCTCGGGATCCAGCCAGGTCACCGCGGCCTCGCGGAAGGCGCCGAGCACCACCGAGGCCAGCCGAACCGCCGGCAACCCCTTGCCCCGCACGTCCCCGATGATCACTCGGATGCCGTTCGAGGTGGACACGACCTCATAGAGATCGCCACCGACGGATGCCTCCTGCGCCGCCGACAGGTAGCGGGCGGCGAAGCCGGTGCCGTCGAGCTGGCCCGGGACCGCCGGCAGCAGCGCCCGCTGCGCGACCTCGGCGACGGCCTGGACGCGGTGCAGCTTCGAGCGCTGCCGCTCCCGGTACACGCAGATGTAGACCGCGATCGCGGACTGGACCAGGACCAGAATGATCGCGGCGATGTGCGCCTGCGTGCCGAAGCGGTGGTCCCAGATCCCGGAGATGATCGCCACGGCCACCGTGAGACCGCCGATGCCGGCGGTGATCAGTGGCGGGCAGGCGGCGGCGAGGATCAGCGGCCCGAGGCCGAAGTACCCGGTCAGGGCGACACCGGGGCCCAGATCGACGACGAGGGCCAGGACGAGCACGGCCGTTCCGGCGACGAGTAGGCGCACGTTCTCCGGGTCACCCACGGCATCGGTTCCTGCGGGCGCGGCAGGGTTCGTCCGGGCAGATCGCATGGTTCATTCTCCCGAGCAGACCAGACGTTCGACCACACACCCTCGCAACGGGCCCGGTTGGGTCAGATAAACCTGTCCAGAAGGTCAGGCGGTGCGGGTGGTGCGTTCGCCCGGGTGATGCAGGTGCCAGCGCTCGCGGTCCTCGACCTGCGCGGCCAGCGAGATCAGCAGGGCCTCGCTGCTCGCGGGCCCCATAAGCTGTGCGCCGACCGGCAGACCGGCGGCAGTGCGTCCGGCGGGCACGTTGACGGCCGGCCAGCCCAGCACGTTCCACGGCCAGGCGAACGGGCAGGCCGCGACGATCGCCTGGTCGGTGGCCCAGTTGGTGTCCCGGTTGAGCTCGCCGACGCGCGGCGGGGGCGTCGCCGTCGTCGGCGCGAGCACCACGTCGACCCGGCGGAAGATCCGGCTGATGTTGAGCCGGGCCAGCGGCTCCGCCGCGCGGGTCAGCGGCAGGAACGGGCGCAGCAGGCGGCCGGTCCGCGCGTTGGCCACGGTCCGCGGGTCGAGCTGGGACGGGTCCGGGACGCGCCCGGCCCAGTCGCGGATGCCGTCCATGGACCGCGGAAGGAAGATCGTCCCGAGCAGGCCGTAGGGCGGCTCCACCGGGACGACGTCGTGCCCGAGCTGGGCGAGCACCTCGGCCATCCGCTCCACCGCGGCGCGCACCGCCGGGTCGAGGCTCGCCGGCATCCCGCTGTAGGGGCGGTGCAGCGACAGCCCGATCCGCAGCCGGGGCGGGGGATGCCCGGCCGCGGCCAGGAAAGGCTCGAGCGGTGTCGGTAGCCGGTCCCGGTCGACGGGCAGGCTGCCGACCAGGGCGTCCAGCAGCAGGGCGCCGTCGGCGACGGTCCTGGTGAGCGGGCCGTAGACGGTGAGGCCGTTGAACTGCTCGCGCACCGGCGCGTTGGAGATGCGCCCGCGCTGCGGCTTGATCCCGACCAGGTGCGTCCAGGCGGCCGGGATGCGCACCGAACCCGCGCCGTCCGAACCGATCGCGCCGGGAACCAGGCCGGCGGCCACCGCGGCCGCCGCCCCACCGGAGGAGCCGCCGGGGGAGTGGTCCAGATTCCACGGGTTGCGGGTCACCCCGAACGCCCGGCCCTCGGTGAACGGCCACTGGCCGAACTCGGGCGTGTTCGTCTTGCCGACGATGACGGCCCCGGCGGCCTTCAGCCGCCGCACCATCTCGCTGTCCCGCACCGCCGGCGGGAACTCCCCCATGGCGCCAAACGCCGTCGGCAGGCCCGCGATGTCCGTGTCATCCTTGATCGCGATCGGGACGCCGAGCAACGGGCGGTGCCGGCGGCCCGCCGCCGGCCTGTCTCGACCGGCCGCCGTGGCCGCGAGCTCCGTGTCGGCTGCCACCGCCTCCGCGAGTGCCTCCTGCGTCCGTACCCGGCGGAAGGCGTTGAGGGTCGACTGCGTCGCCTCGATCCGGTCCAGCGCGGCCTCGACGAGCTCGCGGGAGGAAACCTCGCCCCGCGCGAGCCGGGCGGCGAGGACGGCGACGCCGTCAAGCGGGCCATCCCGCTCCGGCTCGACGAGCACCTCAGGCGCGTCCGACATCAGCCACCCCCCTGCCGCATCGGGCCTGCTGCCCGCACCGTAACCGAACCCGGGCCGCTCGCCCTGCCCCTCGCGCGATACCTCCTATTCTCCGTCTCGGTCACCGATTTGGGAGAGCCATGAGGAAGAGAACGGTTTAACGTGCATCACCGCAGGATTCGGGTGATATCGCGCGTGTCGGACAGGTTTTCGTGCCACCGCCGTATCACACGCCCCACATCGTGTTATCAACATCGAGGACGGGGTATCGCCGTCGGCAGAACGGATCGTGAACATCTCGTGGCGATACCGCGGGTCCCGGCGGCCGCCAGGGGGCCTCCCGTGGGCGAGCGGTGCGACCCGCACCCAGGTCCGACCCGCTCCGCTGGCAGGGCCGCCCGGCGGACACAGGCGGTGGCGCTGGTGAGTCCTCGCGGCAGCTCCTCCGACCGGTGCGGGCACCGGCCCGCTCGGCCCGCCCGGCCGGACTGTCGGGGTCGCAAGACCTCGAGACGAAGAAAGACGATCAGGAGGAACCACACGATGTCAGTGGATTCGAACCCGGCCACGCCAGACCCCGCGTCGATCACTCCGCCGGACGGCGCGTCGCCCTCCGCGCTCGACGAGGCCCCCTCGCGGCCTTCCCCGCCTTCCCGGCCTCTTCCGCCCACGCCTACCCCCGAGGCTGCGGCGACGGCGCCTGTGCCGGCTGAGGGCGTGTCGGGTCAGGAGGGCGTGTCGGGTCAGGAGGATGTGTCGGGTCAGGAGGGATCCGGATCTGGTGAGTCACCGAGCACCCGGGAGCGGGTGGCGGTCGGCGCCGCCGAGGTCCGCGGGCGCGTCAACGGCGCGGCTGCGACCCTCGCACCGCACGTCGCGGCGGCAACCGAGCGGACCCGAGGCGCGGCGGAGAAGGCCGCCGGGACGGTGCGGGAGAAGGTCGCCGAGAACCCCCGGCTGGCCGCCGCGACCGAGCGGACGCTCGGCGCCCGTGACCGGGCCGTCGGAACCGTGCGGGAGCGGCTCGCGCAGCACCCGCAGGTGAACGCCACGGCCGAGAAGACCCTCGCCACCAGCGGCAAGGCGGCCCGGTCCGCGGGGCAGCGGGCCCGCAACCACCCGCGGGTCACTGGCGGCGCCCTCGCCGGCACCGCACTGCTGCTGCTGGTTCGGCGAGCCCGTCGGCGTCGCCGCCGCGCCGACTGAGGACCACCTGCCCGAGGTGGGTCGGTCGCCCGTCCCCGCCCCGCTTCCCGCCAGAGTGCCCCCACTCCGACCGGAAAAGAGCACCCATAGCGGTGTTTATGCCGTTCGGGTGCGGGGACAGAAGACTCAACCACCTCGGCAGGGAGAATAAAATGGTCACATTCATTGTCGTCATGATTCTGCTCGGTCTGGTCGCCGGCGCGGTCGCTCGCGTGGTGCTACCCGGACCCGATCCGATCGGTATTCTCGGCACCATTGTCGTGGGCGTCATCGGTTCGTTCGTCGGGGGATTCCTCGGCTACGTCCTGTTCAACAAGGACATCGGTGAGGGCGCGCTTCAGCCGTCCGGCATCATCGGCTCCATCATCGGCGCCATCCTGGTCCTGCTGATCTGGCGCAACGTCGGTGGCCACAGCCACAGCCACAGCCACGGCCGGTCGCATGGTCGCAGCCGCCGCTACGCCCGCCGGTAACGGATCGACCGTCGGTCACGGCGACACCCATAGGTGATCTCCGAGACTGCCGAGAAGCCCGAGGGTCGTGAGGTCGGCACGGCGCGGGAACCAAGCCCGCCCGTGCCGACCTCGCCCGTCGGCCCCGTCCCGCCCGTCGGGTCCCTCCCGATCCAGGTCCCCTCGAGCACCAGATCCCTTGGAACATGAGGTTCCGCCTGCACCACGCTCCTTCCGAACCGCTCTTACTTCGCCGCCGGCACTTCCGTCCCGGCGGCTTTTCGCTGCCCGGAGACAGCCCAGCCGTTCGGAGTGCCGCGACTCGGCAATCCTTGTCACGATGTCGAGGTAGCCGACCGTGTCACGCCAGCGGATGGTGACCCCTTGAGGCCACGGAGGGATCATTTCGTTGTTGTCATCGTCCTCGCCGGCCCCCCATAGCTGGGGCAAGACTCGCACCGGAGCCCTGGGCACCCGGCGGGGTTGCGCCGCACCATGATTGCCCGAGCCCGAGCCCGAGCCCGAGCCCGAGCTGGGGCCCGAGCCGGGGCCGGGGCACGTGATGCGGTTCCGCGGAACGCCGTGGTCGCCGTGGTCGCCGAGGTCGTGGCCGGATGGGCGCCGCACTACCGGTCGTGGTCGCCGGATTCGCGGTTGCGCGGCTCATGGTCCCCGGTGCTGGTGGCGCCGGGGGTGTCCGCGTCCCGCGCGGTCTGCCGCTCGGCACTCGGATCGTCGTGACCGTCCTCGCCGCCATGGTCGGGGCGGTCGTCAGGGGCGTGGTCGGGAGTCTCGCTGAAGTCACGGGCCCGCTGGGCGGCGTCCGGGCTCGCGCCGGAGAACAGGCGCGCGTCGTCGGCGGCATCGGCATGGGGGGGTTGCGGCCCGCCCGCGGCATCGCCGGTGCGGCCCGGACCGGCCTGGTCGTCGGGAGTGCGGGGCATCGGTGGCCGGGGGTTGCCGTCGCCGTCCCGGGTGGACAGGGTGATCGTGGTGATCGGCTCCCAGCCGCGCCGGGTTCCGTCACGCTTGCGGAGTCGGTCGCTCGGCGCGCCGCCGCGGTCATCCCGCTCGCGTACGATCGTGCCGATCGCGCTGCCGTCGCGGTCGCCGGCTCCATCCTGGCGGCTTCTGGCACCGTAAGGGCCGGCACCATTGTGTTGGTCTTCATCGTATCGGTCTTCGTGGCGACGGTCGTCGTTGCGACGGTCGTCGGCCGGGTTGAAGCGGCCGGGGCCGGAGAGATGGGCGGCGGCGTCGAACTCGATGCGGGTTCGCGGCAGGGCCCGGTGATGGTTGCGCTGGAGCCACAACACGAGGGCCTCCCGTACGTGGCAGCGCAGGTCGAAGGTGGTCGGGCCGTCCTTGCCGCTGACCAGCACCCGGATCCGGATGTGGTCCTCGATGGCGTCGGTCACCTGCAGCACGCAGACCCGCTGGTCCCACAGGTCGGTGGCCTCCAGGACCCGGTGCATCTCGGCGCGCATCTCCTCGAGCGGAACCTCCCAGTCGAGGTCCAGTTCGACCGCGCCGAGCACCGCGGACTCCTTGCGGGTCCAGTTCTGGAACGGCGTCGTGGTGAAGTACGTCGACGGCAGGATCATCCGCCGGTCGTCCCAGATGTGGACGACGACGTAGGTCAGGGTGATCTCCTCGATCCGGCCCCACTCCTCCTCGACGACGACGACGTCGTCGACCCGGATGGCGTCGGTGAACGCGAGCTGCAGGCCCGCGAAGACGTTGGCGAGCGAGGTCTGGGCGGCCAGGCCCGCGACAATGCCGACGACGCCGGCGCTGGCGAAGATGCTGGCTCCGGCGACGCGGACGCTCGGGATCGTCATGAGCATCGATGCGCCGGCGATGATCGAGATGATGGCGACGGTCATCCGCCGCATCAGCGTGACCTGGGTGCGTACCCGCCGGGCATGGCGGTTGTCGACCACGTCGACCCGGTAGCGAGCGAGTGCCAGCTCCTCGAAGACGAACGCGAGGACGGTGACACACCAGCCGATCCCGGCGATCAGCAGGATGCCGCAGAGGTGGACCGCCGGCTCCGTCCAGTCCTGTTCGTGGGTGGCGCCCAGGCCGATGAGCAGCGCCACGAGGATCAGGGTCAGCCGAACGGGTCGCCGGCCGCGATGCGCGAGGTCGGCGACGACCTGGGAATGTCGGCCGATGCGCAGGGCGACCCGGTGCAGCAGCGTGGCGGCGGCCACGGCGACGACGACCGCGCTGACCAGGACCGTCAGCACGGCAATCGTCGACTGCATGTTGGAGAAGGAAAAATCGGGCGCGGCGCTTACACGCACAGGCAGGCTCCTCGTCCCTAGTGGGGGCAGGGTTCCTCGGGTGCTCTGCCCGTGATCTGGCGACTCAAGAAGTGATCCGTGCCATAGCCGTCCGGCGGGTAACAGCCCACGGGCGTTCGCGCCAGCCCAGGCCCGGCCATAGCCCACTTCGAGTCTTTTTGGGGCCCGAGCCCTGGCAGCCCACCACGCCCCACCCCCACCGGAAACATCCAGCACGACCCGCGAGTCGCTACCCAGCAGACTTGCCGGGGCCCTGCTCTTCGACCGGACCGCACCGCAGGCCGCCTGAGCTGCCTGAGCTGCCTGAGCTGGTGTCCCGGCCCCGGTGGAGTCAGCGTTCGCGCGGGGGCAGGAAGCGGTACATGACGTAAAGGTCGACGTTGCCGAGCCAGGGGTGGCGGAACGCGGCGGGTAGCGTGCCGACCTGGCGGAACGCCAGCGAACGCCACAGCGAGACCAGCCTCGGGTTGGCGGCGACGACGTGCACCTGCATCGCCTGGTACCCCAGGTCGGTGGCATATTCGATCATTTCTTCGGCAGCCTGGCGGCTCACGCTTTCCCAGTGACCGCCGGCACGCCCACGGGTGGGGGACGCAGGGCCACCGTAGGGCCCGTGGTCGTCGTACTGGCTGCCGCCGGCGCGCGGCCCCCCCTGGTCGATCTGCTTCGGGTCGACCAACAACATGGCCTGCACGACATGGTCGCCGAGACCCGGCAGGCTCGGGGTCAGCAGCGCGGTCGCGACCACGGTCGTCGCACCCAACCCCTCGTCCCGAGCGTTGTCCAGCCCCTCGTCGGATGCCGTGTCCTGCTCCATGACCAGCACCGCGGCCGGCCGCGGGAGCATCCAGACGGCTCGGGCGGTCTCCTCGCCGGTGTCCGGTTCCCAGGGGCAGGTCTCGCCCTCGATCACGACGGCTCGCCAGACCGGCCAGATCGTGTCCCAGTCCTCCGGGGACGCCCGCCGTGTGCGCACCTGTCCGATCCTGCCCGTTCGCGGCATCGTTCGGGTAACGGTGTTGCGACACCGGCCCTCGCGGGCTGGCGCGAGCGCGCCGAGATCTGACCGTGGACGGCCGGCGCCGGGTGGTTAGGGACGGATGGGTCGGTGCCGGGTGGAATCAGCCGCGCGGGATGTCCCGCCAGGGTTTTCCGGTGTCGACGCGGACGTCGCCGGGCAACCGGAGCACCCGTTCGCCCAGGACGTTGCGCAGGATCTGCGACGTCCCGCCCTCGATTGTGTTCGCCCGCGCCCGCAGGAACCGGCGCTGCAGGGTGTCGGCGGGGTCGTCGTAGGAGTCGTAGAGGGTGCCCTCGGGGCCGAGCATGTCCATGCAGAAGTCATAGATCTTCTGGTTCAGCTCGGCGCCGACAAGCTTGCCGATGGACGCCTCCGGCCCAGGCGGCCCGGCGGTGCGAGCGACCCGGGCGCGCTCCCCGGTGAGCCGGTACGCCTCGGCCTGCGTCCACAGGTCGGCCAGCCGCAGCCGCAGCGCCGGGCTGTGCAGGTCGGGCCGGTCCCGCCACAGCCCCAGCGCGTCGGCGATCGTGCCGGAGCCGCGGCCGAGGGCGGAGTCGCCGATCGCGGATCGCTCGTTCATCAGCGTCGTCATCGCCACGTTCCAGCCCTGGCCGACGTCACCCAGGCGCTGGGTGTCCGGGATGCGCACGCCGGTCAGGTAGACCTCGTTGAACTCAGCCTGGCCGGTCGCCTGCCGCAGCGGCCGGACCTCGACGCCGGAGGCGTGCATGTCGACGATGAAGTACGTCAGACCGCGGTGCTTGGGCAGATCCGGGTCGGTCCGGGCCAGCAGCAGCGCCCAGCTCGCCAGGTGCGCGAGGCTCGTCCACACCTTCTGGCCGTCGACCACCCACCCGTCGCCGTCGCGCACCGCGCGGGTCGACAGCCCGGCGAGGTCGGAGCCCGCACCCGGCTCGCTGAACAGCTGGGCCCACATCTGCTCGCCCGTGTACAGCGGGCGTAGCAGCTTCGCACGCAGCTCCTCACCGGCGTGACCGTGCAGGGTCGGGCCGGCCATCCCGACGCCGATCGGGTTGTTCAGGAACGGGTCGGGCCGCCCGCCGGCCGCCAGGATCGCGTCGGCGGCAGCCTGCAGCCCCGCGGGCAGCCCGAGCCCACCGAAACCGACGGGGAAGTGCACCCAGGCCAGGCCAGCGTCGTAGCAGGCGCCGAGGAACTCCGCCGTCGTCGCGGTGGCCGGGTCGATGCCGGCGAGCACCCCGCGGGCGGCCCGTTCGACGCGCCCCCGATCGTCGTCCTGCGAAGTCCCCGCCGCAGCCAGGGCGTCGGCCGTGTCGGCGCTCATCGCCGTCTCCCGCCTGTCATCTGTCACGTCGTCTATGCCACGTCGTCCTGCCTGATGGTCCGCCTGCGTGCTTACGGCGCGCCGGCCTCGTCGAGGACGAGCTGCGCCAGCCGTTCCTGGTGCGTCTCGGCGCTGCCGAACAGGGCCGCGTCGGTGTAGGCCCGCTTGAGGTAGAGGTGCGCGGGATGCTCCCAGGTGAAACCGATCCCGCCGTGCACCTGCACGGTCATCGCCGCGACCTGGGTGAAGGCCTTCGAGCAGACCGACTGCGCGAGGCTTGCCGCGATCCGCGGGTCGTCGGTGCCCTCGTCGAGCGCCCATGCCCCGTGGTAAGCCACCGAGCGAGCCTGTTCGACCAGCACCAGCATGTCGGCACACAGATGCTTGACCGCCTGGAACGACCCGATCGGCCGGCCGAACTGCAGCCGGGTCCTGGCGTACTCGACGGAGAGATCGAGCAGGTACTGGGCGGCGCCGACCTGCTCGGCGGCCAGCAGCACGGCGGCGGTCTCCGCGGTGGTGGCGAGAACGGCCGCGGCCTCCGGCGCCGCGGCGAGCAGCCGGGCCGGGACGTCGTTGAAGCTCACGGTCGCCTGCCGGCGGGTGAGGTCCATCGTCGGCGCGGACTCCCGAATCAGGCCGGCCGCGCCGGCGTTCACCGCGAACAGCCCGACCGCGTCATCGTCGTCGTCCGTGTCCGCGCCGCCGATCGTCGCGGCCACCAGCAGCAGGTCCGCCGCGGCGCCGTCCAGCACATGCGGGACGGATCCGCGCAGCGTGTACCCGGCGGTCGCGGCGCCGTCCGGCGAGGCGGCGCGCTGGTGTGCGGTGGCGGTCACGGTGACGGCGGCCGGATCGAACCCGCCCCTATGCAGCGGCGCCGCCAGCGCGGCGGACGTCCGGCCCTCGACGAGCCCTGGTAACAGCTCGGCCCGCGCCGCGGTGTCGTTCAGCGCGCCAAGGGCCGTGGCGCCGAGGATCACCGACCCGAGCAGCGGCCCGCACACGAGGGCCCGGCCGAGCTCCTCGATCACCACCGCCTGGGAGACCAGCCCGTCGCCGGCGCCGCCGTACTCCTCGTCCGCGGCGAGGCCGAGCACGCCGAGTTCCTCGCCGAGCCGGGACCACACGGCCGGATCGTGGCCGAGCGGCGACGCCATCAGCCGTCGGACCTCCTCCTGCGGGGAGGCCGCCGCGGCGAACGCACGCACCGTCCGGCGCAGCTCGACCTGCTCAGTGGACCAGGCGAACTCCGAGCTCATGGGCCACTCCCCGCATGGACGACAGGACACCTCGGATGCCGGCGTGCTCCCACCAGCGATCCTGCGATCGCCTCCGCGCCCACCCTTGAACCTGACCGGCCCCCGACCCTTCGGCGGGGCCCGGAGCCGACGGGCGGCTGGGCACCAGGATGACGTGCGGAGTGTGAGCTATGCCGCATCTCGCCATCCGACCTAAACAGGTCGCCCAGATCACAGTCAACAGGTGTGGTGAGCGGTCCGATCTGCGGGCCGCGGATCGGCTGCCATCCCCCGTTCGGAGGATGGCCCGATGTGCCCGATCCGGCCGCTCGTCGAATCCGTCCGGCGGAGGATCACTGGAGGCCGAGCGGCGCCGCCGCCGGTTCGCCTGATGCCATCGAATTGTGACTGCCGGTGAACTGCGGCTTTCCGTTCGCTCTGCCGGCCGGCCAGGGCGACTCGAGACGCGGTGGTGAGCCGCGCTGGCAGCTGCTGGACAGACGGGGTGACGGACGACTCGCGCGCACTGTCCGCGGTGTTGTCGGTGGGTTGACGACCTGCCCGTACGCTGCACCTGACGCCAGCCGCGCGGGGCCGGAGCCACGACGGGAGCGACCAACGCATGATCGACGGGGACAACGTGTTCGAGTCGGTTCTGCCCGACCTGTCCAGGACAGGACTCGCCGAGCTCGGCGACCATTCGAACCCCCACCTCCTGCGCGCCCTGGCCAGGCTGCGTCAGGAGGCCGAGAGCCCGACCGCCTCACAGTCAGGGTTCAACTCGAGCGTTCGTTCTGACGACGGTCGATGAACCGCTCGGTGCTGAACTCAGGGCGGCGGAGGGTCGATCTCAAGATCTATACGGACGCCGTTGCGCACTCGTTCGGTACTCGGATGGTCTGATCCGAGGCTTGCTTCGAGATCTGTCAGTGCGCTTTCCCGCACCGCGAGCCCGGTCGATTCCTGGCCCGTCTTCGTCAGGCTGGCGGCATGATTCGCGGCGACAAGCATCGTGAGCGGGTGGCCGTTGCCGAGTTTCGCTCGCAGGTGGGACTCGACGTTCTGGTCGAGCTCATGCGCGCGTATGAAATTGTTCGCATCATAATAGCAGTTTGCAAGATTAGCGGTGCAGTAGAATATGAACGGATGATCCTCCGGTAGAGAGGTCCTCAGTCTTTCGACCGTCTGTTCTGCGAGTTGGATGGCAGTGATCGTGCTGCCATCCAGACGATACGCCATAATCAGTGAATTCGCTGCGGCGAGTGTGTAGAGACTGTCCGGTCCAAGCCGACTGTGGGCGCGCCGGGATGTTTCTTCTGCCAGGTTGCGCGCGGCCGAGGCATCTTGGGCCAGACACAGGTCGCAGACCAGGCTTACTGCGGTTGCCAGAGTCTCCGGATGATCTCGACCGACCCGGGCGCGAAACATGTCGAGGGCGTGGACGGACTCCCTGCGGGCGCGTTCGACCTGGCCGCACCAGCGCAATGAGATCGCATAGTTGCGTAGCGATCGGAGAGTGTCGGCATGATCATTTCCGAGAATATCGCGGCACCGGGCTACCGTCGCCTTCAGGATCAGGAGGGATTCCCGGTACTGGCCGAACTCTCGCAGATCCCGAGCGTGGCTGTCGGCGAACTGGAGTTCGGAGACGACATTTTTGACGCGCAGTCGGCGTACTCTTTCATATACGTCCCGGCTAAGTTCGAGGGCATGCTCGAAATCGCCCACGAAGCGTAGGGACACCGCGAGATTATTGGCAATCTTGATCCTGTCGGGTTCGTCTAGCAAGCCGTGGGCGCGAAATCTTTCGTAGGTCTCCTCGTCCAGCGAGCGAGCCTCCTGGTAGCTGCGCATTCCGCGCAGATCGCCACCCAGCGCCATCGCTGCTCGCAGGGAAAGCGGAGCATCGGGACCGAGAGTGTGCAGCAGTCGCTGCCTGGCCGACTGGTCCAGGCCCCGGGCCTGCTCTGGCTCGCCCAAAGCCCGCAGACTGTCGGCGAGGTCCAAGGCGAGTTCCAGGGTCCGCCGGTCGTCCTCGCCCAGGGTGTCCCGCCAGACGGCGAGTGTCTCGCCGGCGAGCTCTCGGCAGCCGCTGTGATCGCGTTGCATGTACAGGCTGCGCACGAGGTTGGCGACCAGGCCGCAAACCTCCGGCGAGTCGGAACGGGCCGCGCCGGCTGGCCCGATGTGCGGACGGAGTAGAGCATAGCGGGGCCAACTGTCCGGATCATCCGGTTTGCCGGGATTGGCGGCGGCGAGTAGGGTCTGGACCCGGCGGCGGACGTCGGCTCGTCGATCGGGCGCGAGGTCGTCTCGGATCACCGCCTGCACGAGTCGGTGCATCTCCAGGCTCTGGCCCTTCTCATCGACCCGGGCTAGCGCGTGCTCGGTGATGTGCCGTACGGCGGTGGCCAGCGTGATCGGGTTCCGAAACACCTGGTCCCCCGGGTCCGCGAGATCCCGCAGCCCGTCCCCGGTGAAGATCTGCAGGCCGATCGGTTCCGGTCCGAAGAAAGCGCACAGCTCGGCGAGGCGGGCCGCGATGGGAACCTTTTCGCGCAGTCGCTCGACCGACAGCAGCCATGTCCGGGCGACGGGCCGTGGATAGGTGGGGATCTCTCCCTCCAACAGCAGCGGGCCGGGACTGCTGCCGAGGAGACGAAGGTAGCTTTCGGCACTCATCCCGGTCTCGGCGTGCCAGGCACCCGCGTGTTCGAGGGCCAGCGGTAGATCGCCGAGTGCCTCGGCAAGCTGGGCGGCAACCTCGGCGGTCAGCGTGGGTGCCCGCCGACGGAGTAGAGCGATGCTTTCGTCCCGGCTGAACACGCCTATCTCCACGCGTTCCTGGCGTCCCTGCCAGCGTTGGTTCCGGGAGGTGATGAGTACATGTCCCGGGCCGTGCGGGACCAGTGGAATAATCTCGTCGGGGCTGTCCGCGCTGTCAAGGACGAGTAACCAGCGCCGGTACGGAGCGCCTCGGCGCAGAGAGTTCAGCACATCGTCGATCGGCTCGTGGCCCGGCCTGACGGGTAGCCGAAGCTCCCGTGCCAGGCCCGCCAGGCCGCTGCGGACCAGCGCGGGTTGGTCACAGCCCACCCAACAGACCAGATCGTAGGAGGCGCCGAAGCGGTACACGTACTCCACGGCGAGCTGGGTCTTGCCCACGCCGCCGAGACCCTGCAGCACCTGGGCGTGGGTTGGCGCGCCGTCGTTGCCGACGAAGCGGTCGCGGATGTGGGCGAGCATGTTTTCTCTGCCCACAAAGGCAGGATTACGCGCTGGTACGCCTGCCCAGATCTGCGGCGGCGCCCCGGGAAACCGGACGATGGCGGCCACGTCGGCCTGCGGCCGGTCGACCGTCGCGCGCTGGTGCGGGCGACCTACAGCGGCGAGCAGGGCTCGGCGTGCGGGCGCCTCGTCTAAGCCGACGAAATCGGTGTGATCATGGTCGCCGAACTCGGTTGGAATCGCAAAGTCCTCGATGCGCACAGGTAGAAGATGCCGAGCGAGTCCATCCGGGTCTCGGGCGATCGCCCGGCGCCACCTTGCCTGCCCCTGAGCCGATCGGACGTAGGCAGCGGACAGAAGGGCAACCGTTCTGCGCCCAGCGCCGCCATCGGATTCCGCCGAGACACCATCGATCCGACCCGGCGGCTCGGTTGCGACCGGCTCCGGGGTCACGGCGAAGCCGACCGCCGTCAACTCGGTGACGATCCAGTCGGCCCAGTTGCGATCTCCGGCGGCATAGCTGACCACGATGTCGGTCGGAATCGAGATCTGGGTGCGCTCGAAGCCTGCCAGAACGCGGCGGCGTTGCCGCTCGTTCAGCGCGGGCATGGTGTCTATCTCGTGGTCGGTGAGATGAGAGGCCAGCCGTTCGTAGGCGGCGAGCAGCGTTCCCTCCTGGTGCGGCCGATCTCCGAAGACGGCGAGAATCTCCTCGTAGGCGTAGTAAGGCTTGTACGGTATCTCGACGTCACCCCAGTACAGGTCACGTTCGCCTGAATCCAGCTCCTGGAGGAAGACATCAAAGGTTGCCCGAGAGAGATCGCGCCCGAGTTCAAGTTTCTTCTGCTCGCCGTCTTCGACTCGCATCGGGACCGGGAAAATTCGAATATCATGGGAATCGTTGCGGCCGCTGATTGACCGTGCGACGGCGGCCGCACCTTCGATGCTTTGGGTACTGAGTGTAAAACAGTTGACGACTATGTCGGGTAACTGGACTGTGCAGATTCCCGCGGTGTCGCTTAGCCCGGTCCGGCTGTCGATGAGTATCCAGTCGTAGGCGGAACGCATATTCTCTCGAAGGGCATCGATAAAATCGGCGCCGCCGTGCGCATCGTAGAACGTGCTCCAGTCGAACGTGCTCAGGCGTTGAGAATAGGCCGGGTCATGCCGACCGGAACAGACGAAGTCGATCGTCCCGTCCTTCGGGAAGTCCCAATCCAGAGACTCTGCATAGGGAGTGATCGCGGTGGCTCGTTCGAACCAGTCCTCCTCGCCGCGCACCGGTGGGGACATCACCGTCGCGGTGAAGTCCCAGATCAGATCCATTACCCCGCGGGTCGAGCGAAGCTCGGGGTCGTGCAGGAACGGATGGAAGTATCGCTGCAGGCCAGGCGCTTCCAGGTCCCAGTCCACGACGAGGACGCGCCGGCCGTTGCTGGCAAGCAGCCAGGCGATGTTGGCCAGTGCCATCGAGCGGCCGGTCCCGCCCTTGTATGAGTAGAACGTGACGATGCGTCCCAGTAGTGATCCCGTCACCGATATCCCCTAGGGTCCCTGAAGGAAGGGTCGACGGCGGGACTGGGTGTTACGGGTTCGGAACGACGGGCGGGAGGAGAAGATCCGGGCCTGCAGGTCGGTGAGAAGTTGGATGAGAGTCGGTCCAAACTCATCATATGAGCTGACATCCATAAGATTGTCCCGGCGGAGCATGTTGTTGCTCAGCGCCTCGGCCAGGGCGGCTCTCAGCTCGGTGGCGTTCTCGGCCGTCTCGACATCATCCGGGTTCCAGGGAACCAATACACCCGTGGTGGGCTCGTTGCGTCGGTCGTACTCGATGAGTGCGGTACGGAACGGCTCCAGCGTTGCCGTCCACACGTCAATGATGAAGATGACGACCTCGTTGCGTTCTCTTGATCTCTCGAGCAGCTCGCTGATCCCGGCATGCAGTGGTACGACGCTGGACGACATCTCCTGGCTCGCCGCCACGGCCTGCGCTGAGATGCACACCCGCTGCCGGAAGTTCGGATGGTAGGGCGTCCAGTCGTCGAAATCGCTGCCATAGTAATCCAGCTGCTGACGCAGTGCCGATATCGCCCGAGCCGAGGTGACTGCGAACACGAAGGTCACCCGCTTGGGGCCGCCGCCCTCGGAATCTGCCATTGTGGCTTCCTCCGCCCCGGGGGTCTGGGGCGCCGCCTGCGGTTCACGGGACCTGCCGAGCCAGAAGTCGGGTCCGGGCTGCGGCTGGGCCGCAGGACCTGCTATCCGATGGATGTTCCGGGCGACACCCCCGTCCGGCGGGGCGGCCGTCTGGGCCGGCGAAACCGATGGCGGTACCGGGGGAGCCGGCGGAGTCCGCGGAGCTGGGGAAGTCGGCGGAGCAGGCGGTTCTGGCGGGTCGGGGGGCGCCGTCGGCCCGAACGCGTTTCGCACCGCGTGGAAGTCAGGGGCTTGAGCCATGGGCGGCAGCGGGGAGTTCTCGGCCAGATGTACGATCCGCTCGGCCAGCGCCACCAGGAACTCCTGGTACTCGTCGTGGTTCCGCTTCAGCTGCAGGAGATATCGCAGGCCGTTCTGGGCGTAGCACCTCCCTAGATCATCGTGATTGTACTGTAAGTGGGCGAGGATCGTCGGCGGTGGACGTAACGGTGTCCAGATCACGGGGAGTAGCGCCGGCGGGCGCACTGCTCCCGCCAGTGCCCGCTCGCGGAGCCGGTCGGTGAAGACCTGCCACTCTCGGCCGCAGTACTCGCTGGTGAAGAAGCTGCGCGAACAGATAGCCACGAAGGTCCGGCATCGCCCGAGGGCGTTCGCCAGCTCATCCGACCATGCCTCGCCCGGCTGGATACTTGCGGTGTCGAGGAAACCGACCTCGTCCAGGCTGGGATGGCCGCCCCGGGTGCGTACCTCGTGTCGTAGATCGGTGAAGAACGTTTCGAGATAGGGGCCGTCCGTGTTGTCCGCCCGAGCGTAGCTGAGAAAGAAGTACGGGGGCGGCGTCATCATCGGGTCAGGACGCGGCCGGGGGTACGTACACCCGCATGATCATTTGAGTTGGATGGATGGCGGTGCGACTTGCTGGCAGTCGGCTATCGGTGTTTTCGGGCTCTGCCCCGTGTTGCGTCCGTTGACGACTCGACGATCCCCAGATGATCTCCCCCGACTCCACTGGTCCCCTCGATTCTCGTGCGACGACGCCGGGTTCGGCGTCCCCGTCGGCCCCTCCCGCACCAGGTATCGCTGAGTGAGAACAGAGTCTACGTCGTGGTCCTGCCGTATGCGGCAGGCTGGTTTGCGGCCAGATCGGCGCAGCGTGGTCATCCGGTGGAGAGCGTCGCACGGGCGCGGAGTTGACGTGCGCTGCTGGTTCAGAAACCGGCTAAGTACGGTTTCCGAGGACCGCGGACGTGCGGGCTCCGGATCTCAGGCGTTGGCTGTCCCCCCAGACCGACTATCTACGGTGGGCGGAGCGCCATGGTTCACTTTAGGGGCGCCCGGCGCCGACCCAGGCTAGATTGGATGATCGGGGCGGGTCTAGGAGGTTGCTGGTGGACAGGTGGCTGACAGGCATTGAGACACGCCTACCCGACATGAGCGGGTGGCCGCTTGGCGCGATCGAGGCGGTGGATAACCCCGCGCTGCGCCGAGCCGTGCAGCGGCTCGGCTGGGAGGCCACACAGCAGCCAGCTGCGCATGCCGGCTTCACGTCGAGCGCGGGTTTCAATTCCAGCCTCTCGGCTCCGTAGGCGGGAGCGAGGTGCAGAACATTCGCGCTGAGACGCGGCGGCCCGAGTGGCCGTACGGCTTTCTAACAGGCGAGCAGCGTAGTTGGTCGGGCCGGCGCCCGGAGCCTTTCCGGCAGGTCGTTCTCAAGATTCACAGTCGCTGCAACCTTTCGTGTACTTACTGTTATGTCTATCATCAAGCTGATCAAGGGTGGCGCAGCCAGCCCACCGTGATGAGTCGCCGTACCGTCGCCGCGACGGCCGGGCGGGTGGCGGATCACGTCCATCGGCACGGGCTGGCCGCGATAGAGATCGTCCTCCACGGCGGCGAGCCACTGTTGGCCGGTGCCGGCATGCTTGACGATTTGGTCACGGTGTTCCGGGAGGCCGCGCCACCGCACACCCGAATCGCCTTCAGTATTCAGACCAACGCCGTGCTCCTCGACGAGCGGATGCTCGAGCTGTGCCTGCGCCACGGCATCGGCGTGGGGGTCAGCATCGACGGGGGAGCCGAGCATCACAATCGGCGGCGGGTGCGCCGCGACGGGGCCAGCAGCCTAGCGGGCACGCACGTCGGGCTCGAGCGACTGACGTCCGAACGGTTCCGTGCCGCCTTCGCCGGTCTGCTCTGCGTCATTGACCTGGACAGCGATCCGGTGGAAGTCTACGAAAGCCTGCTCGCCTGGCGTCCGCCCGGGGTCGACTTCCTGCTGCCGCACGGAAACTGGCTGGTCCGGCCGGCCGGCCGGGTGGAGGACGAGACGCTTGCTCCGTACGCGGATTGGCTCATCGCCCTGTTCGAGCGCTGGTATACGGCCCCGGAACACGAGACGAGCCTCCGCCTGTTCGACGAGATCATCGCACTTCTCCTCGGTGGACGTAGTCGGGTCGAGACTGTCGGTCTGACCCCGTCGACGGTGATCGTGGTGGAGACGGACGGGTCGATCGAGCAGGTCGACGCGTTGAAGTCCGCCTACCATGGGGCGGCGTTGACCGGACTGCACGTAGAACGGGACGATTTCGACGCCGCGCTCGGTCATCCAGGCATCGTCGCCCGGCAGATCGGGGTCGAGGCCCTCGGCGAGGAATGCGCCCGCTGCTCGATCCACCGGGTCTGCGGCGGCGGCTACTATCCACACCGGTACCGGCCGGGCAGCGGTTTCCGTAACCGCTCGGTGTACTGTGCGGACCTGTTCAAGCTGATCGTGCACATCGGGGACCGGATCCATGCCGATCTGGAACCCGTCCGACGCCGCCTGGGACAAGCGTGAAATTTCATCGGCTGGCCACTTCCGACTTCGATGAACTGGCGGCCGGGTGGTCTGGAGCGAAGCTTGTCCGCCAGCTTCGGGTGACGCAACTCAGCAAGCGGCTGCTGGTCCTGCGAGCGTTCCTGGACGATGCGGCCCACCTGAAACCGGACGCCGTCGCAAAGAGCGGCCTCGACGCCAGCTTCAAAGTGCTGGTCGCAGCCCAGCGGATCGCCGCCGACGAGGTTGGCGAGCTGCTACTCTCCCCGGGTTTCGGGCTGTGGGCGATGCACTGCCTGCGGCGACTACACGGTACCGTCACCTCGCCGACGCCGATCGAGGACGATCTGGCCGGTCTCGGGACCCTCGCCGTCGTGGCGGCCCTGCGCACCGGGCTGGACGCTGAGGTCACTTTGCTGATCAGCGGCAGCGAGCTGGTTCTGCCCACGCTGGGCCGCTACCGAGGCGAGCTGACCGGTTGGGCCCGGGCGCGAACCGCCGGCCGCATGCTGACGATCCGCAGCGCCGATCCGGCCGATGGTCGACCGGTCCGGATCGACTGGCAGCGGCCGGCGCAGCCGGGTCGAAGCGGGCCCGGTGGCGCCGATGCTGGCTGGGAACCGGTGCCCGTGCTTGGCAGTGAGGCCGACGGCGGGCGGATTGACCTGCGGTTGGATTTCCACGATCCCGCCCGCCGCTGGCTCGATCTCCCGATGACGGCCGAGGTCGAGCCGGACGCGGTGGAGCTGTGGCAGCAGCGGATCGACGAGGGCTGGCGGATCCTGCGACGACACGACCCGCCGGCCGCCGAGGCGCTCGCTGCCGGGCTCACGACGATCTTTCCGCTGCGGGTGACGAGCGAGGCGACCGAGCTCAGCGCCTCCGCCGGCGAGGCGTTCGGCGCGGTGGCGATGACGCTGCCGAAGGACGGCCTGTCGTGTGCGGCCGCGCTGATCCACGAGTTCCAGCACAACAAGCTGTCGGCGCTGCTCGACCTCGTCACCCTGTTCGAATCGGTCGAGGGTCGGCTGTTCTACGCGCCCTGGCGTGCCGATCCGCGTCCCCTGCCCGGTCTGCTGCAGGGCGCGTATGCCTATCTCGGCCTCGTCGACTTCTGGAATTTCCAACGTCGAGTGCTCTCCGAACCGGATTATGCGCATTTCGAGTTCGCCCGGTGGCGGGAGGAGGTGTGGCGGGTTCTCGTGACGATCCGGCTCTCCGGTGCCCTCACCCCGCTCGGGCTGCGTTTCATCGACGGCATGCGGACGGTGATTGGGCGGCATCGTCAGGCTGCGGTCCCGGCCGAGCCGCGGCGGCTGGCCCGCCAGATCAGCCTCGACACCTGGACGACCTGGCGGCTGTGCAACCTGGAACCCGCCGCCGACCAGGTGGCGGCCCTCGCCGAAGCCTGGGCGAAGGGCCGTCAGGCTCCGGCCGGGATGCGGGTGGACGCCGGTGTCCGGCCCGGCAGCCGCGGTCTGGTTCACAGCGCCCGGCTGGATTTGGTGCATCTCCGGCTGAACGAGCCGAAGGTCTTCGCCGCGGCACGGGAGGGCGTTCCCGGTGTGCTCGAACAGGAGTTTTCGCTCGCCGATCGCGCCCATGCCTTCGGGGACGTCCACTTGGCCGCGGCCGCGTACAAGCAGGAGATCGCCGGCGATCCGGACCGCCTCGGAGCCTGGGCCGGTCTCGCCCTATGCCGGCGGGAGACCGACCCGGGCGGCAGCCGGATACTCATCGCTCACCCGGAGCTGGTCCGCGCGGTGCACCGAGGCATCGAGGAGCTGACCGGGAAGCGTATCGACCCGGACGCCCTGACGTCCTGGCTGCCCGAACCGGTCCCCGCTGGGACAACAACGGGGACAACGGAGCTGTAGCGGAGCTATAGCGGTGGCGGCTCGAAGTCGAAGTCGAGCCGCTCGCCGCGCAGGCCGGCCTGCACGTCCGGATGGTTCTCGCCGAGGACCCGCCGGTAGCGGCGCATCGTGTCCTCGGTGAGCGTCCGGCCCTCCTCCACCCGGCCGACGGCACCAAGGTCCAGCGCCACATTGGTCGCGCAGACCAGCGTGTGCGGATGGTCCGGCCCGATCAGTTCACGGAACCGGGCCAGCGCCGCCTCACCCATTTTCAGGGCCTCGTCCGGGCGTCCCAGGGCTGAGCGTGCCGTCGCCAGGTTCGCCAGACAGGTCAGGGTGTAGTGATGGTCGGCGCCCAGCCTCGTCTCCAGGCCGGCGAGTGACGCGATCAGGAGGCTCTCGGCTTCCTCGACCTGCCCGAGCTGGCGGTGGACGAGGGCGAGGTTCAGCGCGCAGCCGTAGGTGTACGGATGGTCGGGGCCGAGCACGTCACGGTACCGGCGGACCGTCTTCTCGATCCGGATGGTGGCCTCCTCCGGATCGCCGGCCACCCGCTGCGCGTTGCCGAGGTTGATCCCGGCGGCGAGGGTGTCCGGGTGCTCCGAGCCGTACTGCCGGCTGTTGGTGTACCGGCTGTGCACCTCTTGCGCCAGCTCCAGTGCGGCGGTGAAGTCACCGGCCTTGCGGCGCGCCACCGAGAGTTCCTTGAACTGCAGAAGCACGTGGGGATGCTCGACTGGCAGTACGCGGCGCTGAACCATGTCGCGATAGATCAGGTACGCCTGCTCTGCCAGCTTCCTGCCCTCCAGGTACTGTCCGGCCTGTCGGAGGTCGCGAGCCAGCGCGGCCATCGCGTGTACCACCCACTGGGCGTCATCGCGGCCGTGGAGGGCACGCCGCTCGGCGAGGTTGCGCTCGTCGGCGGCAAGCGCACGCGCGTAGGCGCTGGTGAGGCTGTAGTCGACGGCGAGGTTGTTGGCGGCGTTCTGGGTGGCCCGGGTCTCCTCGCCGAACACCGTCCGGTGACGGGCAAGGGAGTTTTCGTCAAGCTCGCGCGCGGCGTCGAATTCGCCGCGGGCACGTAGGTCCGCGCCGTGGCCGTTGAGGATGATCAGCGTCTCCTCGTGATCGGCGCCGAGCACCTCGATAATGGCCTCGAGGGTGGGACGCCGTAGGTCATAGGCCTCGCGGTATCGGCCGAGCGCCCAGAGGATGTCCGCCTTGATGCCCCGCAGCACGAGGACATCGGGGTCGTTGTCGCCGGAATCGGCGATCCAGCTGGCCAGCGCCCGGTCCGCCTCGACGAGGCCGGTGGTGAAGTCACCGGTCTGGTAGAGGTACCTGACGATGTGTTCGATCAGCTGGCGTGACGGCGGATCCTGGGCCTGGTGCACCTCGGAGGGCACGATGTGCGGCAGCAGCCGACCGAACTGAGCCCAGTTCTCCTCGTCGTCCGCGTCGCCCGGGTCAGCCCCGACGAGCAGCTGGTGCACCTCGTCGCGCACGCGCCGCTGATCCTCGGCGGGCAGGTCGTCGCGGATGAGCTTCTGGACGAGCCGGTGGACCTGTAGCGTCCGGTTGTTGGTGTCGATGCGGGCGAGGGCGTAGCGGCCGAGTTCCCGGATCGCGCGGCTGACCAGCAGCCGGTCCTGCATGGCGATGCCGAACTCGGATTTCAGGATGTACTTGCCGCGGTCGAGCATTTCCATCGAGATCGGCTCCGGGCCGAAGAACGCACAGCGGCGGAGCAGTTCCAGCGCGAACGGGGCCTGTTCCTGCAGGCGGTTCACCGACAGGCTCCACGCCGCGGCGACCGGCCTGGAGTAGTCGGCGGCCGAGTTCTCGGCGAGCAGCCTGCCGCCGGCGTTGCGCAACAACTCCAGATACTCCTGGGCGCCCATGCCGGTCTCGGACTGCAGCGCGCCCGCCTGCTCCAGAGCGAGCGGCAGGTCGCCGAGGGCCTCGGCCAGCTCGTCGGCGTCGGGCGCCGAGATCGCCGGAACTCGACGGCGGAGGAACTCCAGGCTCTCTCTGCGGTCGAAGACGTTGACCTCGATCGTGTCGACATGGCTCAGCCAGCTACGGTTGCGCGAGGTCACGATGATGTGCCCCGGACCCTGCGGGATGCTGGGACGGATCAGCTCCGGCTGCTCGGCATTGTCGAAGATCAGTAGCCAGCGGCGGTACGGCTCCCCGCGGCGCAGCGCGTCCAGGACCAGGGCGACGGCGTCGTCGACCCGCAGTGGGGCGGCGTCGGCCAGTCCCAACCGTGGGGCCAGCGCGGCAAGAGTCGACCGGACTAGCGAGGGCTGGTCTGCGGGGACCCACCATACGAGGTCGTAGTCGGTCTGAAATCGGTGGGCGTACTCGATCGCCAGATGAGTCTTACCCACGCCGCCGAGCCCCTGCAAAGCATGCGGCAGCACCGCGGTGATGTCTCGCGTGTCCGAGGTGATCTGGGCACGTAGCTCGGTGAGCAGCCCTTCTCGGCCGGTGAAGTTCTTGTTCCTTTGCGGGACGTTCCCCCATACGGTCGGGACCCGCCGGCCGGTGTCCTGTATCGGAACTGACCTCACCACCGACGAATCCACTTTGCCCCCGCGTTGTCCGATGCGAAACAGCTTGCTTTGGCGCGACACCTCGCCGATGAAAAATGCTCCATACTACCAACGGCTGGATCTTACTCTTCGCGTGGGGGCGGTTGCCATCCCCTCCGGCAGTCGCGTCGCGTGTCGCTCTGCGACGACCCCCCATACGTATCATATGGGGTTTAACGGATGTTAGCCATGATGCCGGGCTATGCGCGGCGAAGCGGTGCAAGAACGCCCAGGTCGGAACGGCCCGAAGGGGGTGAACGTGCCGGAACGAGGGCTTGCGAGCCGGATGATCCAGCCAGCGAAGTTCGAACGATGTGTAGATGGCGGCCTCGGGTGGGCGGGCACGGATCGCCGGGTGGGATTGTGGTGCGCCGCCCGATGCCGGGAGCGCGTCGGCCGGCCCCCCTCGGCCCCCTCTCGGCGCGAGAGTGGACTCAGGGTGGCGGGATCGAGGCCAGCCCGGCTTCGCCGCACAGGGTGCACTGCCTCGAATCGCGCTGCCACCCGACACGCCCACAGGAGCTGGGCTCGACGCCCCTCGGGCCGCCGGCACCGGACTCCGAGTAGCCAGGGTCGGCAGGGGAGCCCATTCCTGGCCGCCGACAATATGGTCCAGGTGGTCCGCCGGGCGACTGTCCACCACCGCCGATCCGGCGTCCGATAGAATTTAGTGACGTCACGAGGTTGGCAACGAGGGGCTCTACTACATTGGCTACTGAAACGGTCGCAGCTGTCAGCGTAAATGCGGTTTTCCGGCGCGCGGTCGTCGTGCGGCCCGTTCGCCCGCTGTCGGGCGGTACCGGCCACGAGGGGTGGCGTTCCGTGGTGTCGGCCGAATCCTCGGGGCCTGATCCATCCACCCAGGTGCACGAGGTTCCGCCGTCCCGGCGCTGTAGCATACGAGGCGTGTGATGGCGGTCGTTCCAGGCGACCCGCCGTTTCCCGGCCTTCGGTCTTTTGTGGAGGTTGACTCGGCGCAGTTCTTCGGGCGGGTGGCCGTTGCCCACACCCTCCTGGCCCAATGGCTTGAGAACCGCCTTGTTGTCGTGTACGGACCAATCGGAGCAGGAAAGAGTTCGCTGCTTCGGGCAGGAGTGCTTCCACATCTTTCTCCGGAAGTCGCCGACGTGCTGCCGGTGGGGCGGATCTCGTCGGCACCGGGGGGAACCGGCAGAGGTCCCGCTTCGGCCGGTCAAGGTGGCAACCCCTATGCCGAGGCGGTGCTGCGGACCTGGTCTGGTCCGGGGGGCACGGGAACGCTGCCCGTCGAACTCCGGCACCATCTCGGCGACTGGTCACCGAGCCCGGTCCGGGGCCCAGCTCTGGACGGCGAGGCCGGCCGAGGTAGCAGCGGGCGGGACAGCGGCGGCCTGAGCGGCGCCGACACCGGGAGACCAGGGGAGTCCTTCGACCCGAATCGGCCGATCCTGGCCGCGGTTGATCAGTTCGAGGAGTTCTTCGCCCCGCGCACGCCGCATCTCGAGGTGTTCCGCGAGCAGTTCGTGACGATGCTGGCGGAGGCGGCCGCGGCGCTGCCCAACCTGCGGCTGCTCCTGGTGATCCGGCAGAGTTTCCGGGCGGCGCTCGCCCGGTACGAGAACACCCTGGCCAGCGACGGCGGCATCACCTGGGTCGCCGTCGAGCCGCTGGAGCGGCGCGCGGCGATCGCGGCCATGGCCGAGCCGATGCGGCGCGCGGGCCGCGTGTTGCCGCCGGATGCCGCAGCGGCCTGCGTGGACGATCTGCGGACCAGTCGGGTCGTCGACGCCGCAGGGACGCCGGCAGTCCTGGTGGCCGACCGGGTTCAGCCGGCCTACCTGCAGCTCGTGGCCGCGGCGCTCTGGCGGGACGAGACCGGATCCGCCGCGTCCGTCGTCCCTGCCTCGCTGGCCCGGGGAGGAGTGTCGGACGCCGTTTTGGGGGCGTACCTGACCCGGGTCATCGTGGCCGAGTCTCGGCGGCACGGCCTCGACGACGCGGTCGTGCGCCGCTGGCTGACCCGGACGTTCATCACCGAGCGCGGGCGGCGGGCGACAGTCGACGAGGGCATCGCGACGACCGCCGGGATGCCCAACCGGTTGCTGGCCGCGCTGGCCGAGCGGTACGTCCTTGCCGGCGAGTGGCGTTCGGGCGCGCGGCGGTTCGAGCTCTTCGATGACCGGCTCATCCCACCGCTGCAGGCGGCGGTGCCGGACTGGGCGCTGGCCGGGGCGTCCGCCGCGGACATCGCGGCGGCGGATTACCTGCAGGCGGCCCTGATCAGCCAGGGGGATGGGGACCTCGCGGCCGCATGCGACCAGGTCGACGAGGCCCTGCGGCGCAGCGCCGACGAGCCGCGCACCATGGTGCAGGCGCTGATGCTGCGGGCCGAGCTCGACCAAGCGCAGGGGCGGGTCGAACAGGCGGAACGGCGCTACCGCGAGGCCGCGCAACTCGGCGAGTCACTGCCGGACACCGAGGCGTCCGGCCGGGCGCTGGCCGCGACGGGACGGCTGCTGCTGCGGCTCGGTCGGCTCGGCGGCGCGGTCGAGGACCTACAGGCCGCCACGGTGCGCCTGCCCGCTGACCTCGGCGTGCAGATCGACCTTGCCCGCGCGCTGTGGTACTCGGGCCAGCGCTGGGCGGCCGCCGCAATCTTCTCGACGGTGCTGACCATCGCGCCGGAGTCGATGACGGCCCGGATCGAACGCGGCCGGCTGATGCTCGAACTGGGCGACGACGTCGCCGCCCTCGACGACCTCGAGCAGGCGATCCGCCGCAGCGCTCCGGATACCGACCGGGCCACCGAGACCCGCGCCGCCCGGGCGCTCGCGCTGGCGCGGCTGGGACGTTCGGCTGCCGCATCCGCCGAGGCGACAGCCGTCCTCGACGACGCCCCGGACAGCGGCCCGGTCCTGTGGTGCGCAGGCGGCGTGCTGCGCGCGATTGGCGACGACTCCCGCGCCGACGACCTGCTCCGGCGGGCGTTGCAGGCACACGGGCCCGCGCTGCTGCCTCATCAGCGGGAACAGGTCCGGCGGATGCTGCGCGGCCCGGGGGCCATGGCCTGATCGGGCGGGTCGCGCAGCGGCCCGGCGTCGGCGGGCGACGTCGACGGTGACTGGGACGGGAGGTGGCACCGAATGGCGCTGCATGGGCAGGCGAAGGGGCAGCGGGCGGAGCAGACGGTCGAGGTGCGGCCGCAGCTGGTTCGACCGGGGGAGGACACGACCGTGCCGAGGTACCGGCTCCCGCGGGAGTCGATCTCGCCGGAGACCGCATACCAGATCGTGCACGACGAGCTGATGCTCGACGGCAACGCCCGGCTGAATCTGGCCACCTTCGTCACGACCTGGATGGATCCGCAGGCCGACCGGCTGATGGCCGAGTGCACCCCCAAAAACATGATCGATAAGGATGAGTACCCGCAGACGGCCGCGCTGGAGGAACGCTGCGTCAACATGCTCGCCGACCTGTGGCACGCCCCGGACGCCGAGCATGCCGTCGGCTGCTCGACCACCGGCTCGTCCGAGGCGTGCATGCTCGCCGGGCTGGCGCTGCTGCGCCGCTGGCGGGCCCGCCGGCGCGCGGCGGGCGCGCCAGCCGACCAGCCCAACATTGTCATGGGCATCAACGTGCAGGTCTGCTGGGACAAGTTCGCCCGTTACTGGGATGTCGAGCCCCGGCTCGTGCCGATGGCGCCGGGCCGCACCCACCTGACCGCCGAGGAGGCCGTCGCCCGCTGCGACGAGAACACGATCGGCGTCGTGGCGATCCTCGGCTCGACGTTCGACGGCAGCTACGAGCCGGTCGCCGAGATCGCCGGCGCGCTCGACCGGCTGGCCGCGATGGGTGGGCCGGACGTGGCGGTGCACGTCGACGCCGCGTCGGGCGGGTTCATCGCCCCGTTCTGCGACCCCGAGCTGGTCTGGGACTTCCAGCTCGACCGGGTGGTGTCGATCAACACCTCCGGGCACAAGTACGGGCTGGTCTATCCGGGGGTCGGCTGGGTGCTGTGGCGCAACCGCGAGCACCTGCCGGCGGAACTGGTGTTCGAGGTGGACTACCTCGGCGGGAAGATGCCGACGTTCGCACTGAACTTCTCCCGCCCCGGGGCGCAGGTCGTCGCGCAGTACTACACGCTGCTTCAGCTGGGCTTCTCCGGCTACCGGCGAGTGGCCCAGGCGTGCCGGGACAACGCCCGGTGGCTCGCCGACGAGGTGGCCCGGATCGGTCCGTTCGAGCTGGTGTCGGACGGCAGCGGTATCCCCGCCTTCGCGTTCCGGCTGCGCGACGAGATCACCGACTACACCGTCTTCGACGTCTCCGAGCTGCTGCGCACCCGCGGCTGGCTGGTGCCCGCCTACCGGTTCCCGGCGGATCTGACGGAGCTCGCCGTGCTGCGGGTCGTCGTGCGGCATGAGTTCAGCCGCGATCTCGCCGGGATGCTCATCGTCGATCTGCGCCGAGCCGTGGACAGGTTGACCGGCGCCGGACGGCCCTTCCCGCCGCCCTCACCGGACGGCGAGGCGTCCTTCCATCACTGACCGCGCGGCTCGCGCTACTGACAAGCGGGAGTCGCCGCTGGTGGGTGGTCAGGGGGTGGCGGTGAGGACGGGGCGCAGGGCGTCGAGGACGGTGGCGTCCTCGATGGTCGGGGGAACGGCGGGGGAGCGGCCGTCGGCGATCTCGCGCATCGTCCGGCGCAGGATCTTGCCGGAGCGGGTCTTGGGCAGGGCCGCCACCACGTCGACCCGCTGGAACGCCGCCACCGGCCCGATCTCCGCGCGGACCCGGGCGACCAGCTCCGCGGCGAGCGTGTCCGGCCCGATCTCGACTCCGGTCTTCACCACCACCAGCCCGCGCGGCACCTGGCCCTTCAACGCGTCCGCGACGCCGACGACGGCGCACTCGGCCACGGCCGGGTGCGCGGCGAGAACGGCCTCCATCGACCCGGTGGACAGCCGGTGCCCGGCCACGTTGATCACGTCGTCGGTGCGGCCCAGCACGAACAGGTACCCGTCATCGTCGAGGTAGCCGCCGTCGCCGGTCAGGTAGTACCCGTCGAAGGCGGACAGGTAGGACGCGACGAACCGGTCGTCGTCCTCCCACAGGGTCGGCAGGGTGCCCGGCGGCAGCGGCAGGCGCAGGCAGATCGCACCCTCCGTGCCGGCGGGGACGGGCTGGCCCGCCGGGTCCAGCACCCGCACGTGGTAGCCCGGCATCGGCACGGTGGGGGAGCCCGCGCGGGTGGGGAGCGGTTCCAGGCCGATCGGATTTGCACAGATGGGCCAGCCCGTCTCCGTCTGCCAGTAGTTGTCGATCACCGGGATGCCCAGGGTGGCGACGGCCCAGTCGTAGGTGGCCGGATCGAGCCGTTCGCCGGCCAGGAACAGCGCCCGCAGCGACGAGCGGTCATGCCCGCGCAGCAGGGCGCCCGCCGGGTCTTCCTTCTTGATCGCCCGGATCGCGGTCGGCGCGGTGAACAGCACGTTCACCCCATGCTCGGCGACCACCCGCCAGAAGGCGCCGGCGTCCGGCGTGCCCACCGGTTTGCCCTCGTAGAGCACGGTCGCCGCGCCGGCGAGCAGCAGGGCGTAGACCGCGTACGAGTGCCCGACCGCCCAGCCCACGTCGGAGGCCGCCCACATGACGTCCCCCGCCCGGATCCCGAAGACGTTGCCCATCGACCAGGCCAGGGCGACGGCGTGCCCGCCGTTGTCGCGCACGATCCCCTTCGGCCGGCCGGTGGTGCCGGACGTGTAGAGGATGTAGAGCGGGTCGGTGGCGGCGACCGGCACCGGCGGCAGCGGGGCGGCCGCAGCCAGCGCCGCGTCCCAGTCGTGGTCGCGGCCGGTGATCATCGAGCAGCGCTGCTGGTCGCGCTGGACGATGAGGGTTGCGGTGGGAGCATGGGCGGCCAGCGTGATCGCCTCGTCGAGGATCGGCTTGTACGGCACCAGCCGCGCCGGCTCGATCCCGCAGGACGCGCTGACGACGACCAACGCCTGGGCGTCGTCCATCCGGGCGGCGAGCTCGGCGGCGGCGAACCCACCGAACACCACGGAGTGCACCGCGCCGAGACGGGCGCAGGCGAGCATGCTCACCACCGCCGCGGGGATCATCGGCAGGTAGATGATGACCCGGTCGCCGCGGCCCACCCCGAGGGCGGCCAGCGCCCCGGCGGCCCGAGCCACCTCGTCGGTCAGCTCGGCGAAGGTGAAGCGGCGGACGGTCCCGGTGACCGGCGAGTCGTAGATCAGCGCGAGCTCGCCGCCCCGGCCCGCGGCGACGTGCCGGTCGAGGGCGTTGGCGCAGGTGTTGAGCTCGGCGTCGGGGAACCAGTGGGTGACCGTCGGCTCGGCGCTCACGTCGAGTATCCGCCTCGGCGGCCGAGTCCAGTCGAGCGTCTGCGCGGCGGCCGCCCAGAACTTCTCGGGATCGTTCGCCGCCCGTTCGTACTCCCGCTGGTATGCGCCCATGGCCGTCATCCTCCCGCCCCCGGCGACCACCGGAGCGAATTCCGGCACTCCTGATCGCCGTCGCGCGGCACCACCGGGCGTGTCGGCGTGGCCTGGCCTTCCGCCGTCGACCACGACTTCGGCCCGGCTCGTGGTGTTACGTTTTCGCGCCAAAGCGAATCGACGTGGGGAGAGCAGTCATGACCAGACCGTTGGAGGGCGTCAGAGTCCTCGACTTCTCCGAGCACGGCTTCGTGCCGTCGGCCGCCGCGGCGCTGGGCGACTTCGGCGCCGACGTGGTCAAGATCGAGCGGCTGGCCGGCGACGCCATGCGCAGGATCATCGCCGGTGGCCTGGTGGCCACGAAGGACGGCTACGACTTCCAGTTCGAGCTGTTCAACCGCAACAAGCGCGGCATCGCCTTAGACGTCGAGCAGCCCGCGGGCCGCGAGATCTTCGAGAAGCTCGTGCGCTGGGCCGAGGTGTACATCACCAACCAGCTTCCCCGCGTCCGCCGAAAGCTGCGCACGGAACCGTCCGACATCTTCGCCCTCAACCCGAGCATCGTGTACGCCCGCGGCCACGGCCAGGGGCAGCGCGGGCCCGACGCGGAGGCCGGCGGTTTCGACGGTGTCTCGTACTGGGCGCGCGGCGGCGTGGCCCACGTCCTGACCGCCGCGGACGCGCCGCGCCTGACCCAGCAGCGTCCTGCACTCGGCGACGGTCCCAGCGGGATGTTCCTGGCCGGTGGAATCTGCGCCGGGCTCGTGCACGTGGGGCGGACCGGCAAGGGCATCGTGGTCGACACCTCGCTGCTGGGCTCGGCGGCGTGGACGCTCGGACCCGATCTGGCGTACACCACCCTGGCCGGCGAGCAGATGCCGATGGCGGCCGAGGAGCGGCTGTCGCCGCTCATCCGCCAGTACCGGACGGTCGACGGCCGGTGGGTGTCCCTGATGATGATCGATGAGGCTCGCTACTGGGAGCAGGCCTGCCGGGCCCTCGGCCTGGACGATCTCATCGCCCGTTTCCCCGACCCGGCCTCGCGCAAGGCCGGCTGGCCGGTGATCTACGAGCGGATCAACGCGGTCATCACCACCCTCGACCACGCCGAGGTGGACGCGAAGCTGCGCGCCCAGGGCTGCATCTTCTCGTTCTTCGCGACCCCGACGGAGGTCGTCGCCGACCCTGCGGTCGTCGAGAACGGCTATCTCATGGCGCATCCCGAGCATCCCGACGTCCGCCTCGCGGCCGCTCCGGTGCAGTTCGACGACGAGCTGCCGTCGGCCCGCCGTGCGGGACCGGCCCTGGGCCAGCACTCCCGCGAGGTCCTCACCGAGCTCGGCTATGGCGAGGCGGAGATCCTCCGCCTGCTCGACGACAAGGTCATCGCCGAACCCTGAGCGACAGGCCCTGAGCGACAGGCCTTGAGCGCCGAATCCTGCTCGACGGCCGCCACCTGGTGCCGGCGCCGCGCGGCCCAGGCCGGGATGCGGCGATCCGGGCATGGGTATGCCCTGGTCACGGGCGTTCCGTGCGATCGGCGCCGCCCGGGTCGGCGGTCTCGTCGCGAGTCCGAGTCGTGTTCGGCGTCGTGGCCTCCGGGCGGTGTCCTGACAGTCGACGAGGAAAAACTGTCGGTGGCGGGGTCCAGGGTGGTGGCACGGTTCGCAGCACTCGGGTTCGCAGCACTCGAAGGAGTCACCATGCCCACGCGAGACAACATCCCGGCCGGCGCCCCCTGCTGGGTCGATCTGATGACCTCCGACGCTGACGGGGCCAAGGCGTTCTACGGCGAGCTGTTCGGCTGGGGGGCGGAGGAGTCCGCCCCCGAGTTCGGCGGCTACACCAACCTCACGAAGGACGGTGTCCGCGTCGGCGGCCTGATGCCCAAGCGGCCGGGGATGGACGCGCCCGACGGCTGGTCGGTCTACCTGGCCACGCCCGACGCGGAGAAGACCGTCGTCGCCGCGACCGAGCACGGGGGCGGGGTGATCGTCGGGCCGATGGCCGTGGCCGACCTCGGCGTCATGGCCGTGGTGACCGACCCGAGCGGCGCGGCCGTCGGCCTGTGGCAGCCCGGCCTGCACAGCGGGTTCGGCGTCGCCGCCGAGCCGGGCGCGCCGGCCTGGTTCGAGCTGCTCACCCGGGACTACAACGCCGCGGTCCCCTTCTACCGCGATGTCTTCGGCTGGGACGTCCACGTCGCCAGCGACACCCCGGAGTTCCGCTACTCGACCTACGGGGAGGCCGACGCCGCCCACGCCGGGATCATGGACGCGAGCGGCTTCCTGCCGGACGGCGTGCCGGCGCACTGGTCGGTGTACTTCGCCACGGCGGACACGGACGCGACGCTGGAGCGGGTCGCCGCGCTCGGTGGCTCGGTCGTCCTGCCGGCCGAGGACACCCCGTACGGTCGCCTCGCCGCGGCCGCCGACCCCACCGGAGCCGTGTTCAAGCTGCTCGGGCCGAACGTCTCCACCCCCGCCACGAGCTGAACCCTGCCGTGATCTGAGCCCTGCCGTGAGCTGATGCCCGCCGCGAGGTGCACCCGGTGCGAGCTGGGCCCACCGCGAGGTGGGTTTCCCGGGTTCGATGTCCCAGGGCCGGTCGGTTCAGGCGGCGGCCGGCTCGGCGCGCAGCAGGCCGGCGAGGACCGATCCGGCGTGGTGGATGCCCGCGTCGTCGACGTCGAGGTGGGTGACGAGCCGCAGGGTGGTCGGGCCGACCGCGCCGACCAGCACGCCCTGCTCGGCGGCGCGGCGGGTGAACCGCCCGGTGTCGGCGACCTCGACGAGCACCATGTTGGTCTCGACCTGCTTGGGGTCGACGCGGCCGGGCGCGGCGTCGGCGAGCAGTGCGGCGAGCTCGGCCGCCCGCCGGTGATCCTCGACGAGGCGTTCGACGTGGTGGTGCAGCGCGTGCAGGCCCGCCGCGGCCAGCACCCCGGACTGGCGCATCGCCCCGCCGAGCCGCCGGCGCCAGTCCCGAACCTCGCCGACCCGTCCGGCGCCGCAGATCACCAGCGATCCGACCGGTGCGCCGAGCCCCTTGGACAGGCAGACCGACAGGGTCGTGAACGGTTCCGCGAGCCGGCGCGGTTCGACGGCGCCGGCGACGGCCGCGTTCCACAGCCGGGCGCCGTCGCAGTGCAGCGCGATCCCGGCGGTGGTGGCGAGGTCGCGGAACTGGTCCAGCCGGGCCGGTGACCAGACCCGGCCGCCGGCCCGGGCGGCGGTGTTCTCCACGGCCAGCACGCTGGTGCGGACCATGTTGTAGTTGCCGCCGATGCTGTGCGAGCGGATCGCCGCGGCGACGTCCGCCAGCTCCGCGGTGTCCGCGAGCCCGGGGATCGTCCGGGTCTGAATCCCGCCGAGTGCGGCCAGGCCGCCCATCTCGTAGGTCACGATGTGGGCCTCGGTGTCGGCGATGATCTCGGTGCCGACCGCCGCGCTGGCGCGCAGGGCGATGAAGTTGCCCATGGTCCCGCTCGGGACGAACACGGCCTCCTCATGGCCGAGCAGGTCCGCGGCGTACTCCTCCAGGGCCCGCACCGACGGGTCCTCGCCGTAGTGGTCGTCGCCGACCTCCGCCGCCGCCATCGCCCGGCGCATCGCCGCGGTCGGGCGGGTCACCGTGTCGCTACGCAGGTCGACCGGCCCGGCCGGCCCGACGGCCGGTCGATGTGTCGACCGCGAGGCCGGCGTGGCGATCTGGGCGCCGGTCGCCGCCGCGTCGTCCGTGGGGGTGCCGTCACGGGAAGCGTCGATGGTCATGGCTGGCGATGGTAGTGGCTCATCCCCGCCGCGCCGGCCGGCCCAATTACCTCAGTGACCCACATCTGGCAAGGAAGCGCGGCCGGATCGCCGCGACCATCGAGGACCTTGCCGCCGCCCAGGGCGATGCCGACTGGCAGGCCGTGGCCGCTGGTCACTGAGCGGGTCGAGTGATGCCGCGGTCGTGACTGCCCGGGGGGTCGGCGGCCCAGACAGCAGAGGGGAGCTCGGCGCGCAGGGTGGGGGCAACCTCGGTGAAGAAGCGTTCCAGGTGGGCGCGGGTGGTGGCGGGGTCGGTGAGGAAGAAGCCCTCCACGCCGACGCCGAGGACCTGGTTGCCGAAGCGTCGATGCAGGTCGAGCAGCTTGTCGGTGATCTGGTCGGCGGTGCCGACGAGGGCCGAGCCGTTGTCGATGAAGTCCTCCAGCGAGTCGAACGGGAAGTGGTTCTGCGTACAACGGGTCGCCCCAGCGGGCGGCGAGGTCGGTGGACCGCTCGCTGGACGCCGAGCCGTGCCAGACCCGCGGCGCCGGCTGCTGCAACGGCCGCGGCCGGGTGGTCGCCCCCCGCAGCGGCGGGCGGAAGCGGCCCGTCCAGGTCACGTTCTCCTCCCACCACAGCCGGCGGAACAGCTCGTAGTTCTCCGCCAACCGATCCCAGAGCTCGGTGGCGTCGACGCCGGACATGCCCGGTGAGACCGGATCGTTGCCCTTGCCGATGATCAGATCGAGGCGCCCGTCACTGAGATGGTCGAGCGTGGCGTACTCCTCGGCGGCGCGGACCGGATCGGCCAGCGAGAACACGGCGACGGTGGTAACCAGGCGAATGCGGCTGGTCCGGGCGGCGATGTGGGCGAGCAGCACGGCGGGGGCGGACGACAGGAACGCGGGGTTGTGCCGCTCGCCGACGCCGAACGCGTCGTAACCCACGCCCTCGGCCCAGGTCGCGAGGTCGACCAGAGCCCGCAGCCGCTCCCGGTCGTGCTCCGCCGGGAGATGACCGCGCCGTCGCCGTCACAGGTGTCGCGGCCGCCGTCGTTGTCACAGCCGCCGTCGCTGCCGCGGCGGCGGCGCCGATATCGCGTGCCGCCAGCGTGCTGGCCAGGAATCTCACGCCGCTTCCCTACCGTCGCGTACGTCGGGCGACGCGGGTCAGAAGCCCAGCGCCTCGCGGACCAGGACGATGGTGGCGCGATCCGGGAGGGCTTCCCGCTCCACGATGAGGATCTTGCCGATGAACGAGCTCTGCCCGTAGAGATCCTGCAACCGCTGCCACTCCCTGGGCAGGCTGTAGGCGTGGACGCGGCGGATTCCGGTCGCCAGGTCCGGCACCACCTTCTGCGCGCCGACCACCCAGATCGCCCGGCGGGCGCCCGAGGCGTACGGCGCGAGCTGGCTGCCGCTGGCCGAGCCGATGACGAGCTGGCCGTCCTCGGTGACCGCGTGCACGCTGCCGACGACCACGTCGGGCAGGGCCCCGAGCCGAATCTGAGCGACCACGTCGGCCCCGGGCGACGGGGCGTCACGCCGCACGGACCGGAACTCGCCGGACTCGTCGATGTCGGCCGCGATGCCGGACAGGCGCAGCGTCTCGCTGGCGGCGGTGAAGATCTCCTCGTTCCGGGGGAGCAGCTCCCGGACGAGTCCGCGGGCCTGCTCGGCGGTGTCCACGAGGTGGACGAGGTAGCCGCGCTCGCGCAGGTTCACGGCCGTCCGGTCGAGCCGCGCCGCGTCGGCCGGGATTGCGAACGCCTCGTCGAGAGGGGGTGCCAGCGTGGTCATGACGGTTACTCCGATGCGGGTCGATGGTTCCTGCTGGTAACTGGACCGATTCTGCGGAACCATCGAGTACGCCGGAAGACGGCACTTTTTTCTGCCTCGGTGATGTGGAGGTAACCATGTCCGCAAGCCCCGCCGACGCCGACGGGGGCAGGAGCGGCCCGAATGGCGATGTTGGCGGCCCGAGTGGTGATGCGGCCGGCCGGAGCGGGCGCGTGGATGGACCGGGCGGCGGCGGGCAGGCCGACACGCGGGCGGCGGCGGTCCTGGCGGTCCGCGACGACGCGACGTGCCGGGTCCGCGAGATCCTCGACCGAGTCGGCGACAAGTGGACGCTGGCGGTGGTCAGCGAGCTCGGCCGGGGCAGCCAGCGGTTCACCGAGCTGCGGCGGGCCGTGCCGGGCATCAGCCAACGCATGCTCACCGCGACCCTGCGCGGGCTCGAACGCGACGGCCTGGTCCGCCGGACCGTGCATCCGGTCGTCCCGCCGCGGGTCGACTACGAGCTGACCGAGCTGGGCCGGACGTTGCTCGACACGGCCTGGGCGCTGATGAGCTGGGCCCTGGAGCACATGGACCAGATCGACGACGCGCGCCAGCAGTACGATGAGCGTTGATCTAGGAGTCGGTCAGCAGCGGGGCCAGCCGTTCGAGCTGGTCGACGGCTGCCGGCAGGTCGACGGCTGCCGGCAGGTCGGCGGCGAACGGGTGCACGAGTACGTGGCCGGCACCGGCCGCCAGGTGGGCGGCCAGCCGCGCCGCCACGGCAGCCTCGTCTCCCCAGGCGAGGATGTCGTCGATCAGCCGGTCGCTGTGCCCGTTGGATACGTCCGCGTCGTCGTAGCCGAGGCGCCGGTAGTTCCGGACGTACGGGGAGTCCGCGCTCCCCGCTCCGGCGCCGAAGATGCCGCGCAGCCGCCCGCGCGCGGTCGCCGGGTCGGCGTCGAGCATCACGGCCTGGTGTGGGGATGACGAGCCGGTCCGGGCCGACGGCGGCGCGGGCCGCGGCGGTGTGCGCCACTGGCTGCAGGAAGGGGTGCACCCCGTCGGCATGGTCGCGGGCCAGCCGGTGGGCGCGCGGTCCCAGGGCGGCGAGCACTCGCGGGTAGCGCGGCGCCGGCAGGAGCCAGGCCGCGACGTCGTCCACCGCCTGCAGGTAGTCGCCGAGCGCGGTCAGCGGGCGGGGCCCGCTCTGCCCGCCGAGCCCGAGCACGAACCGGTCCGGGTACGCCTCGGCGAGGGTGGCGGCACCGGTGTGCATGGCGGCCGGTTCGCGGACGGACACGTTCGCGATGCCCGTCCCGACGATGATCCGCTCGGTGGCGGCGAGGATCAGGCTGTGCTGGGCGAACGCCTCCCGGCTGCTGGCCGAGGCCCGCGTCGCCTTCGCCGAGCACGGCACCGGCGCCTTCCTGGAGGACATCGCCCGCCGGGCCGGCGTGGGGACGGGCACCCTCTACCGGCACTTCCCGGCCCGGGCGGCACTGCTGGAGGCCGTGCTGCACGAGGAGTTCCAACACCTGGCCGCCTCCGCGGGCGAGGTGGCGGCCGCCCGGCCCGCCGGGCCCGCACTGCTCGCCTGGCTGCGCGAACTCGTCGCGTTCAACGGCACCTACCGCGGGCTCACCGCGGCCCTCATGCAGACCCTGCTCGACCCCACCAGCGAGCTGCACGCCGCCTGCGAGGCGATGCGCACCGCCGGTGGCGGTCTGCTCCGCGCTGCCCAGCAGGCCGGGCAGATCCGGCCTGACGTCACCGTCCTCGAGCTGTTCAGCCTGGTCAGCGGGCTGTCCTGGGCCCATGAGCAGACCTCCGCCGCTCTGCCCGGCAGCCTCACCCCCGACCGCCTGCTGCACCTGACCGTCGAGGGGTTGGCTCCCCGCCCCGTGCAGTCCGACGCGGCGCAGTTCGACGCAGGGCGGTAGGCACCCGAGGCCCCGCGGCATTACCTCGCGCGTAATCGACGGGATGTGCGGGTCACCGGAGGATCGGGCGCGGCGGGGATGTTCCCTCGCCGCCGCCGATCCGATCCGTTCTCGGCATCAACCGGCCGGCCGCTTGCGGGGCGGCGGCGGCGCCGTGAGGATGCCGGCTGCTCTGGGAGATCCGTGAGATCGTCTACGCAAGCTCTGCCGCGGACCGACGGTGCGCGGCCGGCCGGCCGGCCGGCTGGCTGCCACTGGTCGTGGTGCTCGCCGGCACGTTCGTCACCTTTCTCGACTTCTTCATCGTCAACGTCGCGCTGCCGTCGATCGAGACGGACCTGGACGCCGGGTCGGCGACGCTGTCGCTCGTCGTCGCCGGCTACGGGCTCACCTTCGCGGTGGGGATGATCACCTGGGGGCGGTTGGGTGACCTCTACGGCCGGCGCCGAATGTTCCTGGCGGGGCTGGCGCTGTTCACCCTCACGTCAGCGGCCTGCGGCCTCGCCCCGAGCGCCGAGGTGCTCGTGGTCGCCCGGTTCCTGCAGGGCGCCGCCGGCGCGCTGCTCACCCCACAGGTGCTGGCGATCCTCGGCACCCTCTACGCCGGGCAACGCCGGGGGCCCGCGTTCGCGGCCTACGGGTTCGCGATGGGGATCGCCGGGGTCCTCGGCCAGCTCATCGGCGGTGCGCTCATCGAGGCGGACCTCGCCGGCGCGGGCTGGCGGGCCGTGTTCCTCATCAACGTGCCGGTCGGCCTGCTCGCCCTGCCGGCCGCCCGACGCGTCCTGCCGGAGTCGCGCGGCCCGCGGGCACGGCTGGACCTGGCCGGCGCCGCGCTCGTGAGTGCGGCCGCGACCCTGCTCGTCCTGCCGCTGGTAGAGGGGCGGGAGC
>NZ_JANEZT010000139.1 GCF_025403405.1 Frankia tisae | reverse complement strand
CCCCACCCGCCAACCCGGCGACCCAGGCACCAGCCCAGTCGAACACCGCCTCGAGCTCCACTGCCTCCACCCCAGACGGTCACCCTGAACACAAATCTCCAAGCAATCCCTTAAAGCATGTCCATTGGGGTCTGCCCGCAGCGGCGCGGATTAATTTCCGGGCGGAAACCCCACGTCGCGGGATCGCACTGGCCTGAAGGCGCTATCCGCGCCGTCGCCAATACTTGCGCAAATGGGACGTAAACGGATAGACCAGGGCCCGTCAGGGGTGGGGATGACCGATGGGAGACCTGAAAATGCCTTCGTGGCACGGGCGCGCCGACCGACGGCCCCCCCGGCAATTTCGTCCATCCGTTCCGCTTCTGTCGGCGACGCTGGCGCTGGGTGTCCTTTCCTGCGCCGTGGTCGTCGGCTGCGATCGCGGGCAGGAGACGTCCACCGCCGGTCTGGTTCCCGCGGCGGCGCCTATCTCCGGCGCCTCGGCGGCGCCGTCCTCCGCGGCCCTGCCGTCGGCGCTCGCCGCCCAGGGTGCCCCGCCGCCGGGCGGATCACCGGTGCCCACCCAACCGGCCGGGGCGGCGACGAGCACCGCGCCGACGAACCAGGCCACGATCCGGACCACGGACGGCACGGTCCTGACCGCGATCACGGGTGTGCCGGCCGGTGGCGGCGCGCATCCCCTCGTCGTGCTCCCGGCGGCCTGGGGCTTCCAGGACACCAGCATGCAGTCCCAGATCGATCTGCTGGTACGGCGCGGTTATGCCGCCGTCGCCTACACGACCCGCGGCTTCTACGGCTCCGGCGGCACGGTCGACGTCGCCGGTCCCCTGGACGTCTCGGACGTCTCGGACGTCATCACCTGGGCGAGCAGCCACCTCGCCGTCGCCGCGGACCGGGTCGGCGTCGCCGGGTTGTCCTACGGCGGCGGCATCGCCCTGCTGGCGGCGGCCGCCGACCCCCGCATCCGGGCGGTCGCCTCACTGAGCGGCTGGGCGGACTTCGGGACGTCCCTGTACGACGCGAACACCCGGCACAAGGCGGCACTCGACCTGATGACGACGCTGCAGGAGAAATCCGGCCGCAGCAGCCCCGAGTTTCGCGCGATCGTCGACGACTACCGGGCTTTCCGCAACATCCCCCGGGTGATGTCCTGGGCGAGGACGCGCGGCGCCGGAACGTACCTCGACCGGTTCAACGCCCGCCAGCCGGCGGTCTTCATGTCGACCTCGTACAGCGACGGCTATTTCCCACCAGCCTCCCAACTGGCCTTCTTCGACCGGCTGACCGGGCCCAAGACGATTCGTCTCAGCCCCGGTGACCATGCCACGAACGAGGTCGGCGGCCTGTTCGGTATTCCCAACGAGACCTGGACGGCGGCCTGGGACTGGTTCGACCGTTTCCTGATCCCCACGTCGACCGCCGCGCAGGGACCGGCGCCCGCACCGGTCCGGCTGCTCACGGACGGCGGCGCCGTCGAGACCTACCAGACCGTGGCCGGCATCACCGGCGATCACACGACCCTGCGGCTCGGCCCCGCCGTGCTCGGCACGGGGCAACTCTCGCCCTCCGCCGAGATCGGGGACTGGTCGACGACGTTCAGCGCGGACGCGGACACCACGGCGAACGCCGGCACGATCCTGGTGACCAAGTTTCTGGACGGGATCACCCACCGGCCCAGCGAGCTGAACATCGGCACGGTCGATCGCAAACACGGCGCGGTGTGGCAGGCGGCGCCGACCTTCGCGACGCAGAAGCTCCGCGGCACGCCGGAACTGAACCTGAGCGTCACCCCCAACTCGGACGCCGGCACTCTGGTCGCCTACCTCTACGACACGGACCTCCAGGGCCGCTCGACGCTGATCGCCAAGGCGGTCGACAGCTACCAGGAGGCCACCCCGAACGTCGCGTTGCCATGCCGGCTCACCTTCGACCCGGTCGCGCACGACCTGCAGTTCGGCCATCGGCTCTCCCTGGTCATCGACACCAGGGACGCGCTGTTCTACGACATGAACCGCGCGGACGGGACCGCGACGATCGGCTCGCCCGCCGCCAGCCCGTCCGAACTGGTGGTGCCGCTCGCCTGAGCCCACGGCGCCGGCGGACGGCAGCGGGAGCGGAGGCCTGGCCTCGCCAGCGAATCAGGCGGGTCGGACGGGAGACCAGGCCGCCGCCTCCCGGCGGCTGCGCAGCCGGACGAGCCGTCGGCCGGCCGGATCGTCGGCCGTGAAGCGGTTGCCGTAGCTGGTGCGGTACTCGCCGTGCTTGCGCCAGGACCAGCGGATCGGATGGCTGGCCCGGTGCAGCGTGCGCCAGCGCTCCCGGTTGCCGTTCCACAGCGGCCTGCGCAGCACCAGCCGGCCGGCCGTGCGCCGGATGACCTGCCACTCCACCAGCCACCGCGGCAGGTCCAACCAGATGATCGTGTCCGCCCGCGCCCACACGAGCTCGCGGACCGCCGAGTAGTTCCCGTCGACGACCCACGCGGGCGCCGCCGTCGCGGCGTCCACATCGGCGACGAAGGTCGGCCGCACTGTCCAGCCGGGACCGTGATGCAGAGCATCGAGCTCGACGTGCGGGACGCCGAGCGTGGCGGCCACCCGCCGGGCGAACGTCGTCTTCCCGGAGCCGGACGCGCCGAGGACGAGGATTCTGGACACCCGGCCGATCTTAGAGATCAGGTGCCCTCCGCGGCACGGCGGATCTCCGCTATGTCGATCTTGTTCATCCGCAGCATCGCCTCGGTCGCCCGCCGCGCCCGGTCCGGATCGGGATCGCCGAGCAGCTCGCCCAGTGCGGTCGGCACGATCTGCCAGGACAGCCCGTAGCGGTCCTTGAGCCACCCGCACCGGCTCTCCTGCCCGCCGTCGGTGAGCCGATCCCAGTACTCGTCGACCTCGGCCTGGGAGCCACAGAACACCTGCAGGGAAATGGCCTCCGAGAAGGTGAACTCCGGGCCGCCGTTCAGCGCGACGTACTCCCGCCCGTCCAGCTCGAACTGGACCGTCATCGCCGTGCCCGCCGGCCGCGGGCTGCCCGGCCCGTAGCGGGCGACATTGGTGATCTTCGAGTTCGGAAAGATCGACGTGTAGAACTCCGCGGCCTGCTCGCCCTGGTCGTCGAACCACAGACACGGCGTGATACCTGGCATGGGGAACCCTTCTGGTCGAGGGGAACGGACGCCCCGATGCGTCCCATGGCCGGCAACCGTAGCCACGCCCACCGACAGTTCTCGGCACCCGCATTGCCGGCCGGGTCGGTTCAGCGGGGCCCGGGCGGCTCATCGCCAGGGCGTGACGCGGGGGCGGTGCCGGACGCCGAGACCGACGACGTGGGCCGGTCACCGCGCAGGCGCGGGGAGCTCGGATCCGGCAGCGGCGGGGCGTCCAGGCAGCAGTGGCTCCACCGCGGCACCGACGGCACCGACGGCACCGACGGCACCGACGGCACCGACGGCGGCACGACCGGCACCTGCGGCGTGGCGGCACGTCTGGACGGGTTACGGATGGTGACCGCGGCGATTACTCCGCCGAGGCCGCAGAGCCCCGCCGCGAGCAGCGCCGCGGTGTGGAAGCCGCGGGAGAACTCCGCCGGGCGCAGGTAGGAGGCGCCGGTGATGCCGGCAGCCGCGGGCAGGACCGCGACGGCGATCAGGCCGGCCGCCCGGGCCACGTCGTTGTTCACCGCCGAGGCGATGCCAGCGTGCCGTGCGGGCACGGCGGCCAGCGCGGTCGCCGTCAGCGGCGCCACCGTCGTGGCCAGGCCCAGGCCGAACACGGTCACAGCGGGCAGCACCGCGGTCAGGTAGTTCCCGGCCGCGTCGACCCGGGTGAACAGCGCCAGGCCCACTCCGACGAGCACCGGCCCCGCGCTCATCTGCAGCCGTGGGCCGATCCGGGCGGCGAGCGCCCCGGACCGGGCGGACAGCAGCAGCATGATCACCGTCACGGGCAGCAGCGCGACACCGGACTGCAGCGGGCTGTAGCCGCAGACCTGCTGGAGCTGGATCGGCAGGAGGAACAGGGCGCCGCCGAGCGCCGCATAGACGGCGAAGGTCACCAGGTTCGTCGCGGCGAACTGACGGGCGGCGAACAACTCCAGCGGCAGCATCGGCGCCGGTGCCCGGTGTTCCCAGCCGACGAAGGCGGCCAGCAGCAGCGCGCCGCCGACCAGCGCGACGCCCACGGCCGGCCTGTCCCAGCCCGCCCCCGGACCCTCGATGAGCCCGTAGGTCAGCCCGACCAGGCCGAGGGTGACCAGCGCCCCGCCGCCCACGTCGACCCGCCCGCCGACCTCCGGGTCGCGGGATTCGGGCACGTGCCGCCAGGTCAGCACGATGACCACGGCGGCCACCGGCAGGTTGATCGGGAAGATCAGCCGCCACGACCAGACCTCGACCAGCCAGCCGCCCAGGAACGGCCCGATCGCCAGGGCCACCCCGCTGAGGCCCGACCAGGCGCCGATCGCCCGGCTGCGGTCCTGCGGCGCGAAACTCGCCTCCAGGATCGCCAGGCTGCCCGGGGTCAGCAGGGCCGCCCCCACCCCCTGCAAGGCCCGGGAACCGATGAGCACCGGGGCGTTCGGCGCCACGGCGGCGCCCATCGACGCGACGACGAACCACACCACGCCGATGGCGAAGACCCGGCGCCGCCCGTAGCGGTCCCCGAGGTCCCCGGCGACCAGCAGCAAACCGGCCAGGGCCAGCGTGTATCCGGTCACCGAGAACTCCGGAGGATGCCCTGGCCTTCAGGCCGGGGAGGAACCCGGCCCCCCGCGGAGCGGGGCATGGGTAGGCGGTTCGCCGTCAGACGAACCGCCGCGCGAACACACGACGTAACAGCTGGATGATTTCCCTGTTCGAGAAACAGTCGTCTTCTTTGAAGGTTTCGGTGATGCGGGGGGGCTGGGTCGTCCGGGAATCTCGGAACCCTCTTCTCCGCGGTCCCGCTGTTGGGTTAGAATCGGTTTGTGTCGAGGTTCCGGTTGTATCCCGACGAGGCGCAGGAAGAGGTTCTTCTTGTGCATTGTGGGCATGCGCGGTTCGTGTGGAACCTGTGCGTGGAGCAGCAGTCGTGGTGGAACCCGCGGCGTGGCCCCGCTCCCGGCTACGCCGCGTGGAATCGGCAGTTGACCGCGGCGCGGGGCGCCTGCGACTGGCTGGCGGCGGGCAGTGTCATCGTGCAGCAGCAGGCGTTGCGGGACTTCGCCACCGCGAGGGCGAACTTTTTCGGCGGTTCGCATCGGCGGCCGACATGGCGCCGACGCGGGCGAAGCGAGGGTTTCCGGATCGTCGCGGTCAAGCCGGGTGACGTGCGGCAGATCAACCACCGCTGGTCGCAGGTGCGGATACCCAAAGTGGGCTGGGTCAGGTTCCGCCGTAGCCGCACCGTCCCAAACGCCAGGTCCTACCGGGTGACGCGGGATCGTGCGGGTCGCTGGCATGTCGCGTTCGCCGCGGTGCCCGCCCCGATCGGCGCCCCGGGCACCGGTGGGATCGTCGGGGTCGACCGGGGCGTGGCGGTCTCGGCCGCGCTGTCCACCGGGGAGTTGCTGCACTGCCCGGGGCTGCGTCCCGGTGAGGTGGCCCGGCTGGTCCGGTTGCAGCGTCGTCTCGCTCGAGCGAGACGGGGATCGCACCGGCGGGCCCGGTTGGTCGGGCAGATCGCCCGGGTGAAAGCCCGGGAAGTTGATCGGCGTAAGGACTGGGTGGAGAAGACCAGTACCGACCTGGCCCGCCGGTACGACCTGATCCGGGCGGAGGCGTTGCCGGTCGGGGCCATGACCCGTTCGGCCCGTGGCACGGTCGCGGAGCCGGGTCGGAACGTGCGGCAGAAAGCCGGCCTCAACCGGAGCATTCTCGCGCACGGCTGGGGGCTGCTGGTCCGTCGGTTGGAGCAGAAGGCCCCCGGCCGGGTCGAGAAGATCAATCCTGCGTACACGTCGCAGACCTGCAACACCTGCGGAATCCGGGACCGGGAGGCGCGCGAGAGCCAAGCCGTCTTCCGGTGCCGGGCCTGCGGGCAGCAGGTGAACGCGGATGTGAACGCGGCACGCAACATCGCCCTGGGGCATCAGTGGGCAACCACGTGGGTGACTGCGCGGGGAGGCGACGCCGAGGGGCGGCCTGTGAACCGCGAACCTCAACACTGCGCACCGCCTCTCCCGGTGGACGTGTAGATGTTGGAATCCTCCGCGTTCACGCGGAGGAGGATGTCAACACCCACTGCAACGATGCCAGGCCGGCGTCGAAGTCACGGCCGATCGCCGGCAGCGCGATACCGACCACGGTCGCGTCGATCGAGGCGATCGCGGAGCCGAGCACCGTGGCGGCTAGCACCCACCGGCCGGCCGGGCTGTCGACCCGCAAGCCGTCGCCCCGCAAGCCGTCCATCCGGCCTCCTCAGGGCACCCGACTTCCAGGCACCCGACTTCCAGCTCCCAGCTCCCAGGCCGGGTCCGCGGGCCCGCTGGCGACGTCCGGGTCCCTGCCTACACCACCCGGCCCGACGGCGAAACTCCGCCGACCTCCCGCGGGCGAGGGTGGACCGGTCCGATCAGGCGGCTTCGGCGATCATGGCTTCGCTGCGCTCCCACAGCTGGCGGGCCAGGTCCGCGTCGTCGGCCTGCCTGTTCGCCGATCCGATCTTCCGCTTGACGTAGTACTGCCCCGACTGCCAGTCCGAACCCGGCTTGGCCGTCGCCAACCACACCAGTTGATCGGCGCCCTTGTCCGGACTGATCAGGAACACGTGCTTCAGCGCAGACCCGTAGAGCACACGCATGACCGGCGAGCCGGACCCGCTGGAGAAGTTCGAGGCGACGGCGCCCGGGTGGAAGGCCGCCGTCGAGATTCCCTGCTCGTGGTAACGGCGGTGCAGTTCCCGGGTGAACAGGATGTTCTCCAGCTTGGCGTCGCCGTAGGCCTTGCTGGCTCTGAACGTGCGCTCGGCGTCGAGATCGTCGATGTCGACGTTGCCCAGGAGCTTGTTTCCGATGCTCGACGTGTTCAGCACGCGGGCCCGGGACTCGACGAGTCGGTCCAGTAGCAGCGTCGTGAGCAGGAACGGGGCCAGGTGGTTGACCTGGAAGGTCAGCTCGTGACCGTCCACGGTGAGCTGGCGGTTGCGGGACATGACGCCGCCGGCGTTGTTGGCCAGCACGTCGATCGTCGGGTAGCGCCTGCGCAGCTCGTCGGCGAGGGCGCGGACCTGCGCCAGATCCGCGAAGTCGGCGAGGAGATGGTCGGCGCCCAGCTCGGCGGCGACCGCAGCCGTCTTCTGCGGTGAACGACCGACGACGACCACGGATTCACCCGCCCGTGACAGCTGCCTGGCCGCAGCCGCGCCGATCCCGTCGCTGGCCCCGGTGATCACGATCGTTCGTCCAGCCATCGTTTCCCTGTCCCGTCGGTTGCTCGAGGCCCACTGCTAGGCCCGGAAGTGGTCGGGGTCGGCCACCGCCCAGTCGGCGGCCCAGCCCGCTGGCGGCTCGGCGAGCAGCTCGCCGGGTTTCAGCCAGGAGTAGAGCTCGGAGTAGCTGCGGGTGTCGGTGTGGGTGAGCCGGCGCATCAGCATCCCGGGGTGCAGCTCGTCCGGGTGGGCGCAGCCCAGCGAGGCCATCAGCTGCACGGCGGTGGCGACGGTGGCCTGCTGGTAGCGGCGGACCCGCTCACCCTTGTCGGCGACGTCGAGGGCACGGGCGCGGCGCGGATCCTGGGTGGCCACCCCGGTCGGGCAGGTGTTGGTGTGACAGCGCAGCGCCTGGATGCAACCGACCGCCATCATCATCGCGCGGGCCGAGTTGGTGTAGTCGGCGCCCTGGGCGAGCCGTTTGACGATGTCCACGCCGGTGGCGACCTTGCCGCTCACCCCGATCCGGATCCGGTCCCGAAGCCCGACGCCGACCAGCGCATTGTGCACCATGATCAGCCCCTCGGTGAGCGGGGTGCCGACGTTGTCCTCGTATTCGAGTGGCGCGGCACCGGTGCCGCCCTCGGCGCCGTCGACGACGATGAAGTCCGGGGTGACGCCCTCGGCGAGCATGGCCCGGCAGATCGCGAGCAGCTCCCGACGTGACCCCACGCAGAGCTTGAAGCCGGTCGGCTTGCCACCGGCGAGCTCCCGCATCCGCGCCACGAACAGCACCAGTTCCCGCGGGGTGGCGAACACCCGGTGCGCCGACGGGCTCTCGCAGGTCACCCCGGCGGGCACGCCACGGGCCGCGGCGATCTCGGCGCTGACCTTCGCCGCCGGCAGGATGCCGCCGAGCCCCGGCTTCGCGCCCTGGCTCAGCTTGAGCTCCACCATCTTCACCGCCGGCAGCGCCGCCTTGTCCTTGAACATCGCCGGGTCGAAGTCACCGTCGTCGGTGCGCGCGCCGAAGTAACCGCTACCGATCTCCCAGACGAGGTCGGCGCCGTGGCGCAGGTGATGCTCGGTGAGCCCACCTTCGCCGGTGTCGTGGGCGAAGCCGCCGGCGGCGGCGCCGCGGTTCATCGCCAGCACCGCGTTGCCGGACAGCGAGCCGAAACTCATCGCGGAGACGTTGAGCAGCGCGATGTCGTACGGCTGGGTGCAGTCCGGCCCGCCGACACGCACCCGCGGGGGCGGCGCGTCCGGCGCGACGGGAACCGGGACCGTCGCGTGAGGCAGGAACTCGTAGCCGACGGCGTTGACGTCCCGCTCGGTGCCGAACGCCTGATCGCTGTGGACGCCCTTGGCCCGCTCGTAGATCGTCGTGCGGATCTCCCGGTCGAACGGACGGCCGTCGACGTTGCGCTCGACGAAGTACTGCTGGATCTCCGGGCGAATCTTCTCCAGCATGAAGCGGAGGTGCCCGGCCACCGGGTAGGTGCGCAGGATCGCGTGCCGGCGCTGGACGACGTCGTGGACCGCCAGCGCCAGCAACACGGCGAACACCGCGACCGCCACCCACCAGCCCGCCGACCAGAACACCGCGGCGACCACCGCCGCCACGGTGAACAGGGCCAAGCCCGACAGCATCCCCAGCGGGAACATCGCGCGTCCTCTCCTGCGCCGCCGCCGAGCGGCGCGGGGGCGGGCGGAGAGCCACCCCGAGGTTTCGCGCCGTCGCGACGGGTTCGACGCTATACGCCGCAACGGTCAGGACTACTCGGATTTGCTCCGCGCACCGGAAGGGTGCCGCAACGGTCAGGTCGGCTGTCCCGTTCGACTCGCCCGGCTCCGGACCGTGCGCGCGGGGCGGGGGATCCGTCCATCGGTGCGGAGTCGGGTGGGTGACCCGCATGGCCGCTGACGACCGGCGTCTCAGTCGGTCACGAGGCAGAACTCGTTGCCCTCCGGGTCGGCCGGGCCGGCCGGGTCGGCGCAGCCGAACACGATCTCGTTGATCCGTCGCGTCACGCCGGCAGTCTCACCAGCCAGGGGCGCGCTCTCGCGGCACACCGGCGGGACGGGCTCGGACGTGCAGCCGCTCGCCCTGAGGCCCGAACAGGCTGAGCAGCTCAACGGGCTTCTCGCCGGTGTTGGCGAGCGCGTGTGGGACATGGGTGTCGAACTCGGCCACCTCGCCGGCCACGAGTTCGACGTCGTGCTCGCCGAGCAGCAGGCGCAGCCGGCCGGACAGCACGTAGAGCCACTCGTAACCCTCGTGGACCTGCAGCTCCAGTTCGCACCCGGGCCAGCGCGCCGGGATGATCTGTTTGTACGCCTGCAGCCCGCCGGGGCGGCGCGACAGCGGGTAGAACGTCATACCGGACCGGGTGATCGGACGGGAGTGGACCCGCGGGTCGCCGGCGACGGGCGCGTTGACGAGTTCGTCCAGCGGGACCTGGTAGACGCGTGACAGTGGGAGCAGGTGTTCGAGGGAGGGCCGCCGCTGGCCGGACTCCAGCCGCGACAGTGTGCTGACCGAGATCCGGGTCATGGCGGACAGCTGCGGCAACGTCGCCCCAAGCTGCTGGCGGAGCGCCCGAAGCCGAGGGCCGATCGCGCGGAGGACGCCGTCAAGATCAGGTTCGCCGTCGGCGGTGGAAATGTCGTCGGGCATCCATCCATTTGCCATCGTGGCAAAGATTCTTGTCAAATCCAGGTTCTCGGCGGACTGTCGCGCGCAGGTGAGCGACGGACGGGAGAGAGCCGACATGCACGACGAGACGGACGACGCGGTGGTACTCGGCCATCGGCACGAGTACGACGCCGAGCAGTACTGGGAGACCCGCTACCGCGGTGCCGAGCAGCTCTGGAGCGGCAATCCCAATCCGGTCCTGGTCGACGTCGCCGCGCGGCTCGAACCGGGGACCGCGCTCGACCTCGGCTGCGGCGACGGCAGCGACGCCATCTGGCTCGCGGGCCGGGGCTGGCAGGTCACCTCGGCCGACATCTCGGCGACCGCGCTGGCCCGAGCGGCCGACCGGGCCGCGACCGCCGGGGTCGGCGACGCCGTCGACTGGCAGCGCCACGACCTCACCCGAACCGTGCCCGACGGGCGCTTCGACCTGGTCTCGGCGCAGTTCCTGCACTCTCCCGTCGCGTTCCCACGCGAGACCGTGCTGAGGTCCGCGGCCGGGCGCGTCGCCCCCGGTGGGACGCTGCTCGTCGTCGGTCACCTCGAGCTGCCGCCGTGGGCCGACCACCGCGGTCCAGAACACGGCCCCGAGCTGCACCTTCCCACGCCCGAGGAGGTGCTCGCCGACCTCGACCTACCCGCCGCGCAGTGGCGTACCGAACGTGCTGACGTCGTGGCACGTCAGGTCAGGGGCCCGGAGGGCCAGACCGGCACAACGACCGACTCCGTCGTCGCGCTGGTGCGCGTCGGATAGCCGGCCGCGCCCCCGGACCGGGGCGGTTCCGCGGAACACCGTGAGGTTAGGAGCCTGGAACGGCGGTGGCGGTGTTGGAGTAGTCGGCTTCGCCGCTGCCGTTGCTGGATCGGACCCGGAACTCGTCGCTGTGGCCGTTGACCAGCAGTTTGACGGTGTTGCAGGTGCCTTCGGCGGGGTAGGGCAGGCGGACCCACGGGGTGCCGGCGGTGGTGTCGCGGTAGTAGACGACGTAGCCGGTGGCGCCGGGGGCGGCGTTCCAGCACAGGTGTGCCTGGGCGTCGCCGGCGGTGGCGGTGAGCCCGGTGGCCGGCGGTGGGATGGCGGCCCGCAGGGTGGTGGTGGCGGTGTTGGAGTAGTCGGCTTCGCCATTGCCGTTGCTGGAACGGACCCGGAATGCGTAGCCGTGGCCGTTGACCAGCAGTTTGACAGTGTCGCAAGTGCCCGTGGCCGGATAGGGCAGACGAACCCACTGCGTACCGGCCGTGGTGTCGCGGTAGTAGACGACGTAGCCGGTGGCACCGGGGGCGGGATTCCAGCACAGGCGTGCCTGGGCGTCGCCCGCCGTAGCGGTCAGCCCGGTGGCCGGCGGCGGGATCGCGACCGGCAGGGTGGTGGTGGCGGTGTTGGAGTAGTCGGCTTCGCCGTTGCCGTTGCTGGAACGGATACGGAATTCCTCGCGGTGGCCGTTGACCAGCAGTTTGATGGTGGAGCAGGTGCCTTCGGCCGGGTAGGGCAGGCGGACCCACCGGGTGCCGGCGGTGATGTCCCGGTAGTACAGGACATAGCCCGTGGCGCCGGGGGCGGGATTCCAGCACAGGCGTGCCTGGCTGTCGCCCGCCGTAGCGGTCAGCCCGGTGGCCGGCGGCGGGATGAACCCCCGTACGGTGGGCGCCGGCGAAATCTCGTCGGCCGTCGGAGAGGCCGGCGGATTCGCGGGTGGGGTAGACACCGGGGCCGAGGCCGCGCCTGGCGTGTCGGGAGGTTTCTCGGTCGGCACGGGAGTGAATTCAGAGGTGCCTTCGGCATTGGCCACGACCGCTGCGTCGGTGCCCGGTGAAGGCTCGCTATCACTCGTGTTCCACCAGCTTATCGCCGGGACGGCGATAGCCGCCGCCAGGAGAATCGGCCAGGGGCGAAAGGCCCGTCCCGTGCCGCCGAACAAGATCAGTGCAGCCCGTCTCGTCCGTGGCATCGCCAGCCGGACCAGCCGGCGGCATAGGCTCTGGCCTGATGACGAACGTGCGCGTTCCACCCCATGATGTTACTGGTGCGCCTTCGTGAGGTGCCTGCCTTCACCGTGCTGGTCCGTGCTGGTCCGCGGCACGACGGCGATCGTGGCTGACGGGGGGATGGCTGTGTCTTTCGAGGTGCGGACGTGAGCGGGGAGGAGAAGCCGGGAGGCCGTGTCGTCGCCGGCCGCTATCGGCTTCTGGACAGCATCGGCGCCGGTGCCTATGGGACCGTTTGGCACGCGATCGACGATCTCCTCGATGTGAGCGTCGCCGTCAAGGAGGTACGTATCCGGGCGGGGGAGAGCGAGCAGGCGCCCGCCGACCTGGTCGTGCGGGTGGAACGCGAGGCCAGGGCTGTCGCGAAGCTGCGCGAGCATCCGAATGTGGTCACGATCCTTGACGTGGTCCGCGACGGTGACCTGCCGTGGATCGTCATGGAGTGGGTTCCCTCCAAATCGTTGGCCGAGGTCCTCCGTGAACGCGGCACACTCGGCCGGGAAGAGACCGCCCGGATCGGGCTGGCCGTCCTCGACGCTCTTGTCACCGCACACTCCGCGGGTATCGTCCATCGCGATGTGAAGCCCGCGAACATCCTGATCGGCGACGACGGGCGGATCGTGCTGGTGGACTTCGGCGTCGCCGTCCTCGAATCCGATCCGACGATTACCAATGGTCTCATCGGCACGCTTGCCTACATGGCACCGGAGCGGTTCCAGGGGGCGCGGGCCCTACCCGCGAGCGATGTCTTCTCCCTGGGCGCGACGCTGTACTGCGCCGCCGAAGGGACGTCACCCTTCGCGCGGGTCACGGACGCCGCGACGGTCGCCGCCGTGCTCCAGGAGGATCCGCCGCCACTGGCCCGGACCGACCAGCTCACCGGCACGATTCTGGCGATGCTCGACAAGGATCCGCTGACCCGCATCACCGCGCCCGCGGCGCGCAGCAGCCTGCTGGGGGCGACGGGCAGCGCGCCCGTCGCCGTCGGCGGCCCCTCTGCCGTCGACCACGGCGACGAGCCCACGAACCCGGTCAGGACGGCGGAACCGGTCAGGACGGCGGAACCGGTACGGGCGGAACGGGCATGGGCGGAACCGGTACGTCATGGCGAGTCGCGGTCGGGGCGAGCCGTCGGTCTCCTGCTCATCCTCGTTTCCCTCGGTGCCGCTGTGGCCCCTTGGACGGCAGAAGTCTTCATCGACCTCCCCGACTGGCTGCGTGTAGCCGCGCTGTTCTGGTCGGCCCTCCTCGGCTGCTGGACCGTCGCCTTCGCGTACCTGTTCAGCCAGCCGGACTTTCTGTCGATCGGACCGGACGGCATCGGCTACCGATGCGCCGGCGAGGACTTCACCCTGGCCTGGGAGCAGGTTCGATCGGCTCGCGTCGTCGACGACCGGCTGGAGATCGAGTTGGCCGACGGAGCGCCGACGGCGCGGTACCGGGCCCGAAGCGCGCCACCGATGCCCATGGCCGCCACCGGGTCTGGTCTGGTGTTCTGCCGGCTGACAGATCTGCGCGGGGCGTCTGCCGCAGGTATTGAGAGCGCGATCCGATCCGCGTTCGGCACAGCGGGTTGAGTCGGGGCCACCTGAGCCGCCTGGGATGTATAACCCCAGCTCGGAGCATGTGTGGTCCACGATGTGCCGGGCTTTTGGTCGACGGCGCTATGCTCGTCGAGATCCGTTCATCCCGGATCGTGCCAAGGGGATGCGGTCGACGGGATGAGCGGGAACGGGGTCCGGATGACGGCATCTATATGACCCTGGATATGATCCCGCCGTGCTGTCGCAGCGGCCGACAGCCGCTTGACACTCGGCCGTTGCGCGGGTATCCGGCCGGGCTCCCCTGGGCGACCAGACAGAGAGGTATGACTCAGATGAAAGTCTCGAGCGTCGTCGCCGGGTTGATTCCCGATCGCGCCTTCGGAGACGCCATCGCAGTGGCGCACCGCAGGTTCGAGCCGGTACTCGGTCAGATTCGATCCCTGGTGGCGCCGGGTCAGACGGCAGTCGATGTGGGGGGGTGGTACGGACCATGGACCTTCTGGCTCTCGCGCATCGCGCAGACCGTGGTGACCGTCGAACCCAACCCGGAACTCGCGGCGTTCATCACCCGCATGGCGTCGCCCAATGTCACCGTGATCGCCAAGGCGGCCTCCGACGAGGCCGGGACGGCCAAGCTTTCTCTACCTGAGGGCGGGCGTGGTACTGAGGGTCGGGCGTCCCTCGGGCCGCTTCCCGGCGGAAGGTCCATCGAGGTCGAGACCTTCCGTCTTGACAGTCTCGAGCTCGATGACGTCGGACTCATCAAGATCGATGTCGAAGGTCATGAGCTGCCCGCGCTTCGTGGCGCCGAGGGCCTCATTCAGAAATGGCGCCCGAACCTGCTGGTCGAGATCGAGGAAGCCCGGTCTCCGGCCGTTCCCACCATCGAGTACCTCTACGACTTCGGCTACAAGGGCCTGGTGCTGGTGAGTGGCCGCTGGATTCCGCTCGCCGAGTTCGACCTGGTCGGACACCAGAAGGCGATGAGTGCGCACGCGGAGCACGGCTATCTGCGAGCTGTGATCGACGGCTCCGGAGCCAAGTTCGTCAACAACATCCTCTTCCGCTACGCGCGGGGACGGGTCGACACAGCCGAGACCGGCACGACCGTGCGGCGCCCGTCATCAGCAGACCGGTCATGATTGCTGAAATCCGGCGAACCGGGGATGTGAACCGATCCTTCCGCGCCTGACGGGCGTCCTACCATTTCGCGATCCGATGCATGAACCGCGGCCTGGTGAGAAGCCCGAACAGCACTAGTTCGAAGGCGAGGCGCACCCGCGCGATTCCTCGCGCGGCGCGCACCTCTTCTCGTAGGAACCGAGCGGCGGCGCTCCCGCTGCTTTCCATGTCCTGGTACAGCTGCCTGTCGGGCTCGACGAGGCTCTTTTCCAACTCACTTGGCGTCACCATCTACTCCTTGTTCTGTCACGAAGGGGGAGGGTGCTCGGGGGCCGCTGACGTCGCCGGGGCTACGTGCGTGCTGCCGGAGCCGGTGATCGGGAGGAGGCCGCCGCGCTGACGAGCAGGGCTGCCCCCACCGGCTACGGTTTGAGGCACTGTGGAGGTGGCGAGCGCCTATCTGGATTTTCTGATTTTTTCCAAGACCCAATCCGGCACGGCTGGCGGACCTTTTTCGATGGTGCCCATCCACCCGATACCGTGTTGATCGGAAACGAGCCGGAAGGCGCTCCAGCCAAGAGGCTCCTCGACATACTGAGAAACCAACTCGAAGGCCATCTCCTCCGGTGAGTCGAGGGAATCATCGTCATCGCGGGTCAGGTTTCGGTAAACGTAACTGGTCAGGTACCGCTTTGATCTTGGGTTAGCTGATTGCGGGTATCCAGGGGTGGCCCTCGGCGAGTTGCACGAGGGCGGAGAACTGGCCGATGCCGTGTTTGGTGGTGGTGGACAGGTAGCT
>NZ_JANEZT010000138.1 GCF_025403405.1 Frankia tisae | reverse complement strand
CGCCCGCCCGGCCGGTACGCCCGCGCCCGCGACGCCGCCGGCCGGAGTGCGAACCGGGCCCGGCGTTCAGGCGGTCACGGCCAGAGGACGGCGCGGGCGCGGCCGTCGGTGACCCGCGCCTCACCGACGACCTGGCCGCGGTTGTTGATCGCCGCTGCGTGGCTCTCGCCGCCGCCGAGGTCACCGAGGGTGGTTATCCGGCCGTCGCGCCAGCGGAAGGCGAAGCGGCGACCGTCGGCGGTGATGCTGTCGCCGATCACCTCACCGCGATCGTTGATGGCGATCGGCGAGCTGGCCGGGCCGCCGAGCGTTCCGAGGTCCCGCGGCCGCCCGAAGTCCCAGCGCACACCGTGGCCGGGCCGGCCGTCGGCGCCGAACGTCTGCCCGACGACCTGCCCGGCGTCGTTGACGGCCGTCGCCTCACTGGTGCGGCCGGGCAGGGCGGCGCCGAGGTCGATCAGGCGCCGGCCGACCCACGCGACCGCGTGCCGGGAGCCGGCGGCGGTGTCCGCCCAGCCGACGATGTCCCCGCGGTCGTTGATGTCCGCCGCCCAGGCCGCGCCCCCACCGGGCAGCGTGGGCAGCGCGTCGAGCCGGCCGCCGGCCCAGCGGGCCACGTGGTCGCGGTGGCTGCCCGCGTCGCTGACCTGCACGGCGATCTGGCCGCTGTCGCTGATCGCCACGCTGTCGCTCGACGATCCGGGCGGGGCACCCAGATCGCTGGTCTGGCCGCGCCACCAGCGCACCGCGCGCCCGGTCCCGTCGGGGCCCTGTAGCCTGCCGACGACCTCGCCGTGTTCGTTCTGGTCCCTGACCGGAAAGCCGGTGTCGACGACGCCGCGCCCGGCACCGAGCACGAACCCGGTGTTGGGCCTGCTCCGCTGCGGCACCAACCCGGCGATCTGATCACTGTTGTTGATCCTGGACGGCCCGGGGGCGCCATCCGGCAGCGCGGCCGACCGTCCCGCCGCCCAGCGGAAGCCGTGCAGGTCGTACGAGCCGCCGGAGGCGGTCCCGACGACCACCCCGTGATCGTTGATCGCCGTCGCCGAGTGGTACGGCAGGTCGGGCGCGAACCCAAGATCGACCGGTGCGACCGGTCGCACGGTACCGCTGGCCACCGGCTGCGGCTCCGTTCGGCCGCCGGTCGCGGCCTGCGCCGCCGGCCCCGCCATCGGGATCGTTGCCAGCGCCGCTGCGGCGGCGGAGGCCATGAGGGTACGGATCGAGCGCATCGTCATCCTTTCCACGGGCTCGGCCACACCCCCATGGCCGCATCATCGGATGCGCACAGTGTCCAAGACTTACATTGCTCGACCGTAATTGACACTCAGTAATTACGTATCGACTTTCCGACATCATGTCGGGACGACCGTTGCCGGATGTGAGACGGCGCGCTCCGGCCGCGGTACCCGCGCAGGCCGGCGCCCCGTGCCCCGCGGGGGCGGCGGCGGGGGCCGTACGATGAGCCACTGTGGATTTTGACATTGACCGGGTGGCCCGCCTGCTCGACGCGCAGCGCCGCGCGGCGGAGCTGTTCGACGAGGTCACCGCGCGTGGCCTGATCGCCCCCGACCGCGGGGAACGCGAGGTCAGCGACCAGATCCGCGACCTCGCCCACGAGATGTTCGGCGTCGAACGGCACTGGCACAAGCGGATCGTCCGGGCCGGGCCGAACACCCTGCACCCCTACGCGGAGAATCCGCCGGACCGGCCGATCGGCGCCGACGACATCGTCTTCTGCGACTTCGGACCCGTCTTCGATGGCTGGGAGGCTGACTTCGGCCGCACCTTCGTCCTCGGCGACGACCCGGTCAAACACCGGCTGCTCGCCGACCTGCCGCGGATCTTCGACGCCGGCCGCCGCTACTTCGAGACGCGCCCCGACATCACCGGCGCCGAGCTCTACGCCGCCGTCGAGCAGCTCGCCGCGGACGCCGGCTGGGCCTACGGCGGCCCGCTCGCCGGCCACCTCGTCGGCGAGTTCCCGCACATCCGCATCCCCGGCAACAAGATCGAGTACTACGTCACTCCCGGCAGCGACCAGCCGATGCGGCGGGTCGACGGCGAGGGTCGGCCCTGCCACTGGATCCTGGAAATCCACCTCGTCGACCGCGACCGCGGCTTCGGCGGCTTCCACGAGGAGCTCCTCGACCTCGGCCACCGCAACGACTGATCGCTCGACCAGCTCACCGCCGGGTCGACTCGTCCCCGGCTCCCAGGTTCAGGGGCGTTAGCCTGGCACGAGGGTGCGTCGTCGGGCGCCGCGCTGCGCAGGGAACGCGGGGGATCCAGGTGGGCAAAGCCGGCACGGCGCGATCGAGTGCCCAGCGGACGCGCGAGAGGTTGCTGCTCGAGGCCGCCCGCATGTTTGCCACCCGCGGATTCCACGGGACGTCCATCGACGACCTCGGCGCCGCCTGCGGCATCAGCGGGCCGTCCGTGTACAAGCACTTCGGCAGCAAGGACGAGGTGCTCGCCGAGTTGTTGATCGACATCGGCCAGCGGATGCTCGACAGCGGGCAGGCCGTCGTCGCGGCCGTGGGCGGCGACGAGGACGCGTTGCGGCAGCTCATCGCGTGTCATGCCGGCTTCGCGACCAGCGAGCCCGATCTGATCAGGGTGCACGACCGGGACATGGCGAACCTGTCGGCCGAGGCGGCCCACCAGGTCAGGTCCCGCCAGCTCGCCTACACCCGGCTGTGGGTGACGCCGCTGCGCGCCCTGCGGCCCGGTCTCACCGAACGTCAGGCCCAGATCGAGGTGCACGCGATCTTCGGACTGCTGAACTCGACGAAGTACAGCGACATCGGCACCGCGGCGCGCACCAGGCTGATCGGGATGGCCGAGCGCGCACTCTCGCTGGCCGCCTGACGGTCCACGGGTAACCGGCGTTAGCCCGAGGTTCGACGGCGGCTGGCCAGGTCGGGGGCGTCGGGGGCGTCGGGGACGGTGACCCCGACGTTGTCGAACAGGTGCGTGCCGGTGAAGTCGGCGGACACCAGCAGCCGCAGCTCGCCGACCAGCGGGTCGACCCGGGCGAGTGTGGCGGCGTCGACCACTTCGGCGTAGTCGACCGGCGCCACCGCCGAGATCTGCCGCCGCAGCAGGGACCGGATCGCCTCCGCGTCCCGTTCGCCCGCCTCGACGGCGGCGACGGCCGCTCCCAGCGCCGCATAGAGCGCGGGTGCGGCAGCTCGGTCCGCGCCGGACAGCCTCCTGTTCCGGCTGGAGGCGCACAGGCCGTCGGCAAGCCGGACGACGGGACACGCGACGATCTCGGCCCGGATCGACAGGTCCACGACCATCCGGCGCAGCACCGTCAGCGGCACCCAGTCCTTCTCGCCCGTGTACGCCCGGCACGGGCCGACAATGTTGTAGTACTTCGCCAACGCCGTGGCCGCCATCCGCATGAACGACGGGTCCTCGGCGTTCTCCCACGGCGCGGCCAGCTCGTCGGCCGGCACGACGGCCGTGCGCACCGGGAGATCGGGGTACATCTCCGCCACGGCCGGGCGGAACACCAGGTTCGCCCCGGCGTCGAACGCGAGGGCCGCGTCCGCGTCGAAGTCCCGGTCGTAGGCGGGGACCGCGCCGGAGGTGACGCCGGGGACCGGGGCCAGGAACAGCGGCATGATCGACAGGTCGCACTCGGCCGCCATGCGGCGGATCACCGTCAGGTGGCCCTCGTGCAGGGCGCCGCTCGTGCCGAAGAAGCCCACCCGTCCACCGGCGGCGCGCACCGCGTCCGCCGCCACCCGCACCTCGGCGATCGTCGTGACCGTGCGGGCGCAACCCGTGGCGTTCCCGGTCATGAGGCGGCCTCGTTCAGCGCGGTGTCACTCGATGTGATCATGGGCAGGTCCAGGACGGAGACGCAGCCGGGCGCCGCGGCGACCAGGGCGGCGAGCACGTTGATGGCCCGAGCCGAGTTGAGCTGGGCGTTGGCCGCCGCCGCCGCGGTCCCCGCCGGCCAGGTCAGGGTGGCGACCAACGGCGGTGAGGCGTCGAGCTCCACGGTCCACGCCGGCTCCCGCTCCGTCTCGCGCCAGCCCGCCCCGAGCCCGAGCACGGCGGTCTGCTCGTTGGTGATCGTCAGGTAGGCGGCCGGCCCGCTGTAGGCGGTCCAGGTCCAGCGGACCCCGCCGACCGTGCCTGCCTCGACGGTGAGACCGCTGCCGGGGAGCGTCACGGTCTCGGCGGCCAGCGCGGTCCGCTTGTCCGTCTGCTCGATCCGGGTGAAGGGGATGCGCAGCGCGGCGGCCACCATCCTGGCCGAGGAGGTCATCAGCCACAGCCAGCCGGCATCCAGCGCCGCGGCGCTGTCGGTCTCGCCGGGCGGCAGCCCGAGGCCCAGCCCGTCGCGCAGCTGCGCGGCGGACGGGTAGTGCGCCACGTGGTTGCGCTGGACGGCGTCGATGTGCCGGACCGAGCCGGTGTAGCCGGTCAGGAAGATCGGCAGGACATCGCTGATCAGGCCCGGGATGTTGCCGCCGGCGGCGAAGGTGGAGCCGCCCGCGCGGCAGGCGTCGGCCAGCAGGGCCTGTTCCGGTTCGCCGTCGAGGAAGTAGCCGCCGAGCCCGGTGTAGACGTTGATGCCGGCGGCGAGCAGCCGGGCAATCGACTCCGGGTCGTAGCCCTGCGCGCTCCAGATCGCCGCGTCGGGGGCCAGTGCGATGATCTCGTCGAGGCTGCGGGTGGTGGTGATGCCGAGTGGGGGGAGGCCCACCACGTCACCCGCGTCGCGACCGGCCTTCTCCTCGCTGTGGACCAGGACCCCGACGAGCTTCATGCGGGGATGGCGGGCCAGCCGGCGGACGTTCTCCGCACCGACCCCGCCGGTGAAGCACTGCACGACCCGGATCAACGGAGCGCCACCACCTGGGCGTCGGTGGCCTTGCCGTGGTCGAACCGCTCGAAGATGTTGCTGCTCGAGCACACCGAGATCAGTGGGGGAAGCGCCGTCCCGTCACAGGTGAAGGTGATCCCGTGCCCGATCGGCAGCGGCACGTTCTTCGCGCTCTTGATCGCCGCGGTGACGGCGGCGGGGCTGATGTCGCCCCGCACGCCCTGGGCCGCCCGGATGAACGACATCATGCCCTGGTAGCCGATGCCGGCGTAGCCGCCCGTCGGGGTGTCCGGCGCGTACCTGGCCATGATCGCGTCGTAGCGCCGCACCTCGGGATCATCCTTGCTGATCACGTCGTACGGGGTGGCGACCTGGGTGCCGTCGATGGCGGACCCGACCGCGTCCAGGACGCTGCGCTCCACGCAGGGCTGGGTGATCAGGGTGTCGGCGCTGTTGCCGACGGCTTCCAGGGCCTTGATGACGCTGATGCACACCGTCGACTCGCCGATGACGGCGACCGCGTCGGGCTTGCGCCGCAGCGCCGCGCTGACGATCGGGGTGGCGTCCGGGGTGCCGGCCGGGACGGTGACGACCGTGAAGTCCACCCCGGCGGCCTTGAACGCCGGTGCCCCCAGCTGCTGGGCGGCGCCGATGGCGGACGGGGAGTCGATGACGAACGCGGTGAACGACCGGTATCCCTTGTCCGTGGCGTACTTCGCCCACGCCCGCAGGATCGAGGGGAAGCCGCCCGTCCAGACGAACGAGGCGGGCGACGTCAGCTCGGGGGCCGTCGCGCCGTTGGCGGTGATGTACGGGATGCCGGCCCCGGTCACGATCGGCGCGATCGTCGCGCCCAGGCCCGTCGAGGTCACGACCAGCGCGTCCGCCTTCGCCTCGACCACCTTGTTGGCGCAGGTCCGGGCGGTCGCGACGTCCTCCCTCGTCGGGCAGGTCAGCACGATGTCGATCCGGTGGCCGCCGATGCCGCCGAGGTTGTCGTTCGCGTAGCTGACCGCCGCCCTGGCCGCCGCCGTCGTCTCGGGCTGGCTGATCGCCGCCCCGCCCTCGTTCGTGATGATCGCGACGCGCACCGGCGCCGACGCCGTCGGCTTCGTGCCGGGAAACAGCGACGGGTCCGCCGACGGGGCCGCCGCACCCGCGGAGGAACCGCTCGATCCGCAGGCGGCCGTCGCCAGGACGAGCGCACAGAGCACCGTGCCGGCCAGTACGCGCGGGGCGATGCCCGCGCGCCGTAACGGGATGATCGACATCGTCGGTCCTTTACCTGGAAGTCGGGTTCCTCCGCTGGGCACCCGGCCTGTGCCGGACGTCACAGCAGTGATCCAGGAAGGTAGAGCTCCCGCACCGGAAAAGTCAACGTTCGTTAGCCAGCTACCTTGCGACCCATCGCACTGACGCTGCCATCTCGTGCTTGGAAGTCGCCGGTTGACCACAGAAGTGAACGAACGTTAGCCTCTGTGACGACGGGGTCGTATGACCCACCGCACATTCCGAGTTCGGCGCCGCCTCGTCGCACCGCCCGCACGCACGCAGTCCCGCCTCGCATCGGAGCAGACCAGAGATGAGCGTCGGCATCGCCAGTGCCGTGGACACCTTCGCGACGGCGGAGTTGGAGATCATCCCCCCGGGACCGCGCGACGTCGTCGTCGCGGTCGGCGCGAGCGGGATCTGCGCCAGCGACCACAGCGTGCTCGCCGGCCGCCTGCCCTTCGGGCTGCCGTTGGCGCTCGGGCACGAGCTGGCCGGACGGGTGATCGAGGTCCGAGCGGTCAGGGATCTCACCGCCGGTCGCGGGGTCGACGCGGCGTTCGAGGCGGCCGGGCGCGTCGACACGACGCTGGCCGCCTACCGGATGACCCGCCCGGCGGGAACCGTCGTCGCCGTCGGAGCGGCGGAGGCGAGCGCGGTCCTCGACCTGGGCGCCTGGGAGCACGTCAGCAGCGGCCGGAACTTCACCAGCGCGGTGTACGGCTCCGCCGACATCGACGTCGACTTCCCGCTGCTGGTGCGCCTGGCGGAGGCCGGCCGCCTGAACCTCGACCGGCTCGTCTCCACGCGCATCGGCCTGTCGGCCGCCGACATCACCGCCGCGTTCGCCGACACCGAGTCCGTCCGCACCGTGATCATCCCGTGACCGTTCACCGGCCCCGCGAGCACCCGAAAGGCCGACATGTCGCTCTCCGGTAGGACCGCGCTCGTCACCGGCGCCGGGCGTGGCATCGGCCGCGCCATCGCCCGTCGGCTCGCCCGCGACGGCGCGGCCGTCATCGTGAACTACTCGACCAGCGCCGAGCACGCCGCCAGCCTGGTCAAGGAGATCGAGGCGAACGGCGGCGAGGCCTGGGCGGAGCGGGCCGACGTCGCCGACCTGACCCAGATCGACAGCCTGTTCGAGCGGATCCGAGCCCGCACCGATCGGGTCGACGTGCTCGTCAACAACGCCGGGCGCGGGGCCGGCGGCATGCCGACGCTGACCGCGACGACGCCGGCGATCTACGACTCCACGTTCGGCCTCAACGCCCGCGGCCTGTTCTTCGTGACGCGGCGGGCGGTCGAGCTCATGCCCGACGGCGGGCGCGTTATCAGCATCAGCAGCGGCAGCTCGTCGACCCGCCAGCCCGGACTGTCGGCGTACGCGGGCAGCAAGGCGGCGGTCGAGGCCTTCACCCGTGTCTGGGCCACCGAGCTGGCCCCCCGCAAGGTGACGGTGAACGCGGTGGTCCCCGGCATCGTGGACACCGACCTGATTCGCGGCGGGATGACCCCGCAGCTCGCCGAGCACTACGGCAGCCTGGTGCCGCTCGGCCGGCTCGGGCAGCCCGACGACATCGCCGACGTGGTGGCCTTCCTCGCCGGCGACGGCGCCCGCTGGATCACCGGCCAGTGCGTGACGGCCAGCGGCGGCGCCTGAGCAGCAGCCCTGATTCCGTAGCCCGCCTTCCCGCACCCGCAGCTCGCCTTCCCGCGCCCGCGGCCAGCCGCGCCGCCCGGCATCCGCCCGGCATCGCAGTCAGGAGCGCCGTCATGCACGTCACCGTCGAATTCCCCGTGTCGGACCCGCACTACAGCCCCGAGTTGTTGACCGCGGCGGGGGTCACCCGGGTGGTCCAGGCGGCCGAGCGGCTGGGCTACGGGGCGGTCGCGTTCACCGAACACCCGGCGCCGTCGCTGAAGTGGCTCACGTCGGGTGGGCACGAGGCGCTCGACGTCGTCCCGGCCCTCGCCTTCTGCGCCGCGGCGACGACACGGCTTCGCCTCATGACGTACCTGCTGGTGCTGCCGTACCGCAATCCCCTGCTCACGGCCCGGGCGGCGGCGACCGTGGACATCCTCTCCGCGGGCAGGTTGACCGTCGTCGTCGGAACCGGCTATCTACGCTCGGAGTTCCGGGCCCTGGGCGTGGACTTCGACGAACGCAACCTGCTGTTCGACGAGGCGCTCGAGGTGCTGCGGGGCGTGTGGAAACGATCCCCCTTCGACTACGAGGGCAGGCACTTCACCGCTGCCTCGATCGCCGCCCTCCCGATGCCCGTCACGCCGGACGGCCCGCCGATCTGGGTCGGCGGAAACAGCGCCGTGGCCCGGCGCCGAGCGGCCCAGGTGCAGGGCTGGAGCCCGCTGATGATCCCCGAATCGATCGCCGGCACGACGCGCACGCCCGCCATGACGACGTTCGCCCAGCTCAGGTCGGCGGTGACGGAAATCAACGACCTTGCCTCCCGGGAGCGGGGACGGGACGTCACCGTCGACGTCCAGCTCCAGTCCCTGCAGAGCACGTGGCTCCAGGACCCGAACGGCTCGCCGGACGAGCACCTGGACTTCCTGGGCCAGGCCCGGGACGCGGGCGCGACGTGGTTCGTCGTGCAGCCCCCCGGGCACAGCGTGGCGGCCTGCGTCGAAGCTCTCGAGCGCTACGCCGACGTCATCCACCTCGCGGGCGAGTCGTGACCGACCCTGGGCGGGGGCTCAGCCGGCCTGGCGTTCGGCGCGGTACTGGGCGGCCTGGGCGAGCAGGATGGTCTGGAGGCGGCGTACGGCGGCGGGGACGTGGCGGGTCCGGCGGCGCTGGATGACGAGGATGACCGTGGCGTCGTCGGTCTCCAGCGGGCGGTAGGTGATCAGGCCGGCGCGTTCCAGCGGGTCGCCGGCGATGCTGTAGTCGGGCAGCACGGTCACGCCCAGGCCCTGGGCGACCATCAGCTTGCCCATCTCGGCGCCGTCGGTCGAATAGGACAGGGCCGGGTTCGCGTCCCGGAACAGCCGGTGCACGTAGCGGTGCATCAGGTAACCCGAACGCATCGCGATGAACGGCTCGCTCAGCAGTTGCGCCGGGCTGACGCTGTCGAGCTCGGCCAGCGGGCTGTCGGTCCGGCAGCACAGTACGGCGCGGCCGCGGAACAGTTCCGCGGTCTCCAGGTCGGGGGCGACGTCGTCGCCGTCCATCAGGTTCACCAGCCCGAGATCGAGCCCGCCGTCGAGTAGCAGCCGATGGATGTCGGCCTGCTGGGTGTTGACGACCTCGACCTGGGTGTTCGGCTGGACCGCGCGGAACTCGAGCAGGGCGGGGGCGAGCAGCGGGACGGTGGCGGCGTTCACCGTCCCGATCCGGATCATGCGGTTGGAGCGGTGCTGGTCGTCGGCGGCGGCGCGCAGCCGGTCGACGGCCTCCAGCACATCGGTGAGGTAGGGCAGCAGCTCACCGCCGGTCGCGCTGATCGTCGCGCCGGTGCGGCGGCGGTCGAGCAGAGTCAGCCCGAGCTCACGTTCCAGGTTGCGGATGGTTTCGCTCAGCGCAGGCTGGGACATGTGCAGCGCGTCGCTCGCGGCCCGCATCGACCCGAGCCGGACGACCGCGGCGAGGCACTCCAGCTGTTCGATCCGCACCGCACTCTTCCCGCCCGGACGGGTGAAAGGGCCGCCCTATCGCACCCTCGCCGAGCCCTGATTGACCGGTCCGGACGGCGCGGGCAGACTGGTAACCATGTCGATGGGCATTATAGGGATCGCCGGGCAGGACCGGCCGTCCGTCGATGCGGGCGCCGATCGGGTCTCCGTGGCCAGGCGTGCCTGTCGCCGGGCCGAGCCCTGTTGCCGGCCCGGACGATGCGGGGCCAGCCCCGTCGCCTGACGGAAGGTCCTGGGCGGTTACGGCCGGGTCGCGATGCATCGGTCTGGCCTCAACAGCCCATCAATCCACGGGCTCACTGCATTCTGCGTAGCTCTCGCATTCCCACACCCAACTATTTCCGCATCGCCGGTGTAGCGGCACGGTCTGGATTTCGGCAATGCCCGGCGTGGCCGAATCGCCGCCTTCCGGTGTCACCTGTATTTGTGCTGCCGGCTATTTCGCGATGCGCCGGTGAGTGTCGCCGGTCGCCGGTCGCTGTGTTCACGTTTCGCGCCGCCGAGCTGGTTTCCGGCTCCATCCGCACCACTGCCGTGGAGGTATTTCCCGATGTCAGACGAGGTCGACGTCGGTCGCGAGCCGATCAAATTCGCCTACTGGGTGCCGAACGTCAGCGGCGGCCTGGTGGTCAGCAGGATCGAGCAGCGCACCGACTGGAGTTACGACTACAACCGGCGTCTCGCCGTGCTCGCGGAGAACAGCGGCTTCGACTACGCGCTCAGCCAGGTCCGCTACACGGCCTCCTACGGCGCCGCCTACCAGCACGAATCGACCAGCTTCAGCCTGGCGCTGCTGCTGGCCACCGAACGGCTGAAGGTGATCGCCGCGATCCACCCGGGGCTGTGGCATCCGGGTGTGCTGGCAAAGTTCATCGCCACCGCCGACCAGATCTCCGGCGGCCGGGCCGCCGTCAACGTCGTCAGCGGCTGGTTCAAGGACGAGTTCACCAAACTCGGCGAGGCCTGGCTGGAACACGACGAGCGGTACCGGCGCAGCGAGGAGTTCATCCGCTACCTGCGCGAGATCTGGACCGACGACCATGCCGAGTTCCGTGGCGACTTCTACCGGCTGCACGACTTCGACCTCAAGCCCAAGCCGGTGACGGCCCTCGACCGGCCGCATCCGGAGATCTTCCAGGGCGGCAACTCGACGGCCGCGCGGGCGATGGCGGGCCGGGTCTCGGACTGGTACTTCAGCAACGGCCGCGACCTTGACGGCGTCAGCGAGCAGATCGCCGAGGTCAACGCCGAGGCGGCCCGCCACGGCGGGCGGCGGGTCCGGTTCGGCCTCAACGGGTTCCTCATCGCTCGCGACACCGAGGCCGAGGCCCGTGAGGTACTCCGCGAGATCATCGCGAAGGCCGACCGGGAGGCCGTCGAGGGCTTCGGTTCCGCGGTGAAGCAGGCCGGCCGGTCCACCTCCGACGGCAAGGGCATGTGGCAGGACTCGGAGTTCGCCGACCTGGTCCAGTACAACGACGGCTTCCGTACCGGCCTCGTCGGCACCCCCGAGCAGATCGCCGAGCGCATCGTCGCCTACCGCCGCCGCGGCGTCGACCTGCTCCTGCTCGGTTTCCTGCACTACCTGGAGGACGTCGAGTACTTCGGCCGCCGGATCCTGCCGCTCGTACGGGAACTGGAGGCCGACGCCGCCGAGCGCGGCGAGCTGGTCCGCGGAGCCTTCTGACGATGGCCGCCGACCGCCCGCACGCGGCCCACCGGCGGCTGGTCCGTCGGCGCCACGTCGACTTCCGCCGCACGGGCAGCGCCCTGTGTCCGTGACCAGCCACCGCCTCCGGGGTGCCCGCGCACCACCACGTGCCTGTCCATCTCCCTCATCGAGGAGCCCTGCATGTCCATTGACGCCGACCGGCGACCGTCCCCAGCCGCCGCGACGACCACCGACGGCACCGCAGCCGCCAACGACACCGCGGCGCGATTCGCCGCCGCGCTGGCCCGCGCCGATCTCGTCGCCGCCGAGCTGCGCGCGACCGCCGCCGAACGCGACCGTGCGAACGTCACCCCGCGGGCCGAGGTCGAGCTGCTGCGCCGCCACGACCTGCTGCAGGTCCAGGAGGCCGTCGCCTACGGCGGCGACGGCCTCGACTACGCCCAGGCCGCCCAGCTCACCCGCCGCATCGCCCGCGGCGACACCTCCATCGCCCACCTGCTCGGCTACCACTACGCCCAGACCCGCATCGCCCCGCTGTTCGGCACGCCCGAGCAGGCCGACGCCCAGTCGCGGCGCAACGGCGCCGAGAAGCTGTTCTGGGGCGGCGTGCAGAACCCGCGCGGCGGCTCCGACCTGGTGCTCACCCGCGACAGCGAGGCCTTCCGGCTGAACGGCCGCCGCTCGTTCGCCTCCGGAGCGAGTCTCGGCGACCAGCTTTCCGTCACCGCCGCGCTCGACGGCGAGCTGGTGTTCGTCTCGCTGCCCGCCGGGCGCGACGGCTTCCGGGCCCTGGAGGACTGGGACAACATCGGCCAGCGGCTCACGGACTCCGGCGGAGTCGTGTTCGACAACGTCCGCATCGACCGCGCCGAACTGCTCGGCGACGACCCGCTCACCGGCCGCACCCTGACGCCGTACCAGACGCTGGTCACCCCGCACTGGCAGCTCGCGTTCGTCAACTTCTACATCGGCACCGCCGAGGGCGCGCTGGAGGAGGCGCTCGACTGGACCCGCCTGCACGCCGCGCCATGGGAGACCGCCGGCGTCGAACGGGCCACCGACGACGCCTACATCCTGCAGACCGTCGGGGAACTGCGCAGCGAGATCCGCGCCGCCGCCCTGCTGGCCGACCGGGCCGGCGAGGCGTTGCAGGCCGCCCTGAACATCGGCCCGGCGCTGAGCGCCGACGAGCGGGCCGAGGCGGCGATCGCCGTCTACGAGGCGAAGTACCTGACGACGAAGGTGTCGCTGGCGGCGGCGAGCCGGCTGTTCGAGATCCAGGGCGCGCGGGCGACGACCAGCGCCTACGGCTTCGACCGCCACTGGCGCAACCTGCGCACCCACACCGTCCACGACCCGGTGGCCTACAAGGCGCGTGAGGTCGGCGACTGGACGCTCAACCGCCGCGCCCCGGAGTTCTCCCTCTACCGCTGACCCGGCGACCGGACCCGGCCGGCCGGACGTCGGGAAGCCGACGTCGACGAATCCCGCAGGTGACGGTGATGATGGCGGGCGCCGCGACGTGGTGCCCGCCATCATCGACCCCTCGATCTCAGGAGCGCCATCGTGCCCGACCGTCCGTCCGCCGCCGCGATCGCCTCGTCCGCCGCCGCCGCCGCCGACCGTCCGGCTGCGGTGCCGAGCCCGGCCGCGGTGCTGGGTCCGGCCGCGGTGTTGCGTTCGGCCGTGGTGCTGCGTTCGGACGCGGAGGCGGTCGAGGCCGCGGGCTCGCTCGCGGCCCGGTTCGCGGCGGGCGCCGGTGACCGGGACGCCGAGCGACGGCTGCCCGCCGCCGAGGTCGAGGAGCTGTCCGCCTCGGGGCTGCTCGGCATCACCGTGCCGGCGCGGTTCGGTGGTGCCGGCGTGTCGGTCGCGACGCTGACCGAGGTGTTCCGCCTGCTCGCCACCGCCGACGGCAGCCTCGCGCAGATCCCGCACAGCCACTTCGTCTTCCTCGACGCGCTGCGCCACCAGGGCGACACCGACCAGCAGCGGTTCTACTTCGCCGAAGCCCTCGCCGGGCGGCGGTTCGCCAACGCGCAGACCGAACGCGGCGGCCGCACGATCGCCGACGACGCCACCACGCTGCGTCGCCGTCCCGACGGCGGCTACCTGCTCAACGGCGAGAAGTTCTACTGCACCGGCGCGCTGTTCGCCCACTGGCTGGTCGTGCGCGCAGTGCTCGCCGACACCGCGGCGCGCCCCGACGGCTCGTCGGTCAAGGCGCTGGCCTACCTTCCCCTGGACGCTGCGGGGGTGCGGGTCGCCGACGACTGGGACGGCATGGGCCAGCGCACCACGGCCAGCGGCACCGTCCGCCTCGACGGGGTGGCGGTCGACGCCGGCCAGGTCGTGCCGTTCTCGTCGATCTTCGACGGTCCGACGACGTACGGCGCCCGCGCGCAGGTCCTGCACGCCGCGCTGGACACCGGTATCGCCCGCGGCGCGCTCGGGGCTGCCGTCGCCCAGGCCGCGAAGGCCCGGCCGTGGTTCGAAAGCGGCGCTTCGCGGGCCGCCGACGACCCGCTGCTCGTCCAGCAGGCCGGCGAGCTGGAGATCGAGGTCCGGGCGGCGGAGGCACTGCTGCGCGAGGCGGCGGCGGCCATCGATGCCGCCGAGCTCGACCCGACCGACGACAGCACCGCGGCGGCCTCGGTCGCCACCGCCGTCGCGAAGGTCGCCGGCGCCCGGGCGGCGGTGCGCGCGGCATCCGAGCTGTTCGAACTCGGCGGCACCCGGGCGGCCGCCGGCGCGCTGAATCTCAGCCGCCACTGGCGCGACGGGCGTACCCACACCCTGCACGACCCGAGCCGCTGGAAGGTCCAGCACATCGGCCGCTGGCTGCTGTCCGGCACCCCGCCGCCCCGCCACGGCCAGCTCTGAGCAGCCCGCCGGGCCACGGACCTGCCCGGCTCCCAGCAGACCACCGGCCCGGGGGACCAGCGGTCGCGATCCCTGGAGGTGTCCCGCCCATGACGCTGCGGTTGCACTGGTTCCTGCCCACCTACGGCGACTCGCGGTTCATCGTCGGCGGCGGTCATGGCCTACCCGCCGGGGTTGCCGCCGGCGACCGGCGTTCCACCATCGGCTATCTGTCGTCGATCGCCCGCGCCGCCGAGGAGTTCGGCTTCACCGGCGCCCTGACGCCGACCGGGGCCTGGTGCGAGGACGCCTGGCTGACGACGGCGATGGTGGCCCGCGAATCCGAGCGACTGGCGTTTCTCGTCGCGTTCCGGCCGGGGCTGGTCAGCCCGACCCTCGCCGCGCAGATGGCCGCCACGTTCAGCGCGCACGCCCCCGGCCGGCTGCTGCTCAACGTCGTCACCGGCGGAGAGGCGCACGAGCAGCGCGCCTACGGCGACCACCTGGACAAGGAGGCCCGCTACGCCCGCTGCGACGAGTTCCTCGACGTGGTGCGCCGGCTGTGGGCGGGGGAGACGGTCACCCACCGCGGCACCCACCTCGACGTCGAGGCGGCCCGGCTGCCGACCCTGCCCGATCCCGTCCCGTCGCTGTACTTCGGCGGGTCCTCGGCCGCGGCCGGCCCCGTCGCCGCGACCCACGCCGACGTGTACCTGACCTGGGGCGAGCCGCTGGCCGCCGTCGCGGAGAAGATCGCCTGGATCCGTCGGCTCGCCGCGGAGCGCGGTCGCACCATCCGCTTCGGCATCCGGCTGCACGTCATCACCCGCGACAGCGCCGACGACGCCTGGCGGGAGGCCGGTCGCCTGCTCGACGCCCTCGGCGAGGACGTCGTGACCGCCGCGCAGGCCGGCCTCGCCCGCAGCGAGTCCACCGGCCAGTCCCGGATGCTGGCCCTGCACGCCAGCCACCGGGCCGACGGCAGCTGGCGCGACCCGCGCGCCCTGGAGATCGCCCCGAACCTGTGGGCCGGAGTCGGGCTGGTCCGGGGCGGGGCGGGCACCGCGCTGGTCGGCAGCCACGGCGAGGTTGCCGAGCGGATCGCCGAGTACGCCGCCCTCGGCATCGACGAGTTCGTCTTCTCCGGCTATCCCCACCTGGAGGAGCTGTACTGGTTCGGCGAAGGCGTCCTACCGCAGCTCGCCCGCGCCGGCCTGCACACCGA
>NZ_JANEZT010000137.1 GCF_025403405.1 Frankia tisae | reverse complement strand
CAGCTGCTCGCCGCTGGGGCCACCGGTGGCCATCTTCCGCAGGATGAGCAGCAGCGCGCCGGCGAGCCCGAGGTAGAGCACCAGGGTGCCCGCGAACATCGGCGCCACCGCGTTGCCGCCGATCACGCCCTCGACGACCCGCATGTGGTCGCCGACGATCCATGGCTGGCGGCCACCCTCGGTGACCTCCCAGCCGGTGAGCATCGCCAGCATCGCCGCCGGCCCGGTGCACGCGGCGGCGATCAGCCACGGCTTGCTGGTGGGTAGCAGTGGACGATCCCCGCGCCGGCGGCGCAGCAGGACGACGAAGCCGGTGATCAGCGACAGCCCGATCAGGGCGGATCCCGCTCCGACCATCGTCGTGAACGCCCCGTGCACCAGCGTGCCGTTCGGCCGCTCGTCCGGCGGAGCACCGTCCAGGCCCTTGATCACGTGACCGGTGCTGAAACCCTCGAGCAGCGAGAGCCCGCTGGGAATCTCCAGGCCGTAGCGGATCTCACCGGTCTTGTTGTCGTAGATCCCGCCGAGGGTGAAGGGAGCGTGCGACCCGGTGTGGTAGAGCCCCTCCATCGCCGCGAGCTTGAACGGCTGGTTGGCGCCGGCGACGCGGGCCGCCCAGTCCCCGGCGATGAGCTGCAGCGGCGCGCAGAAAAGCACGACCGCGAGCCCGATCTTCAGGCCACGCTGGTGGTAGGTGTCGCGACGACCACGCAGCATGCCCACCGCGTAGATGGCCGCGACCACGCCACCGACGCACATCAGCGCCGCGATCAGCATGTGGGCGAGCTGCGGCGGGGTACCTGGGCTGATGAACGGGGCGTACGGCTTGGCCTCGAGGAGCTTGCCGTTCTGCTCGACGATCCCGCGCGGCACGTTCATCCAGGCGTTGACCGTGATGATGAACGCCGTCGACAGGGTGCCGGAGATCGCGATCGGCCACAGCGTCAGCCAGTGGGCCCGCGGCGAGAGGCGCTTCCAGCCGTACAGGTACATGCCGACGAAGATCGCCTCGGTGAAGAACGCAAAGCCCTCCAGGGTGAACGACAGCCCGAGGGCGCCGCCGTATTTGGACATGAACGCGGGCCAGAGCAGCCCGAACTCGAACGACAACACTGTTCCCGAGACGGCCCCCACCGCGAAGAGAACGGCGAAGGCACGCGACCACTTCTTCGTCAGAGCCAGCCAGACCGGATCCCCGGTCTTGAGCCAACGTCGCTCGGTGTAGATCAGCAGCCATGGCAAACCGACACCGAACACGGCGAAGCAGATGTGGAACGCGAGGGAGAACGCCGTCTGGGCACGAGCGAGGTCGACGGCGTCGGCGGCGAGAACCATGCGCACGGCTCCTTCGAAGGACCGCGGGAAGAAATCGACCGGGATTCAGTCGACCTTCTACCCAACGTAGAAGGTCCTAAGGTACGTAGCGGGGTGATCCGGTCGGCGGTCGGGCCTCCGTGAGGTCCACGACATGCGCGACGCCGGCCGGCGGGGCAGAGCATCGCGCGTCCCCTCTATGTGCATACGCCATCTTCCGACGCCTTCCCCCCGCAAATCCCGTGTGACGTGCCCATCAGCGGCGGACCTTGGCATTTACCGCGTTCACCGCGGCACCAACGGGCCCGCCCCGCACATTTCGCGCCACTGGTCGCAGCGGCCTGGAACGATTTCACCCCCGATCGGGGTCGATCGGCTCCACCGAAAAATAACCTTCAGATAACACAACCACGCCGCCGCTCGGGTAACCCGGCACAAGACCACCGGGAACGGCGGCAAATGCAATTGCCGACGCCTCCGTCGAGCCGGCCGGATGCCGAGCGGTCGGGACGGTCCCGAGGGGGTGCACCCGGCCGGGGGCCGCGGGGGAAGAATGTGCCGGTGTCGCGCCGAATGGAGCCGGGCGGAAAGTCCCGATGCCGCGCGGGCGAGGGCCGGCGGCGACCGGCCCCGGCGGTACGACCATCGGGCCACCGGCTGGTTGTGACGTTGGCGGCGTCGGCGCGGGCCGACCGCCGGGGGACCGCGGCCGGCGCAACCCGCCGTCGCGAGGTGAACACCCAGGTCCGGCGGCCGTGTGACGCAGGAGGCGACGCCAACGAGACCGTTCCGCCGCACTGAACTTCTACGCGACGTAGGATCGACGCATGGCGCGCCTGGGTGACCTCGAACGGTCGGTCATGGACGTGTTGTGGTCGAGCGAAGGCTGGCTCACGGCCCGCGAGGTCGCGGGCCGCCTGGACCATGAGCGCGACCTCGCGTACACCACCGTGCTGACCGTGCTCGAAAGACTGGAACGCAAGGGTTTCGTCCGCCGGCAGCGAGCCGCGCGGGCACACCGCTATGCCGCGTCCGACAGCCGTGAGGCCGTCGTCGCCGAGGCGATGATGGAGGCGCTGGGCACCGCGGACGACCGCGGTTCGGCGCTGGTCCGCTTCGTCGGATCGGTCTCCGCCGAGGAGGCGGAGATCCTTCGGCGGGCGCTGGAGCCCCTCGGCGCAGACCCGATGGACGCGGTCGGCGACCCCGGCATCGCGGCCGCCGCAGCACCGGATCCATCCTTCCCGCCCCCGCTCCGGACGATGTCCGGCGAGCCGGACGGACCCGGCGCGGTGAGCACCGACTCGGATCGAACGGTTCAGATTCCACCGGACGGGCGGTAGCGTTGCCGAGGAGATGACGACCGCGGCCCTCCTCGCCCTGTTCGCGGGCGTGCTGGCCTGGCCGGTACCACGCCTGCTGGCCGCCGCGCGCTGGCCGCACGGCTGCCCGCGGGCGGCGATCGTGCTCTGGCAGGCGATCGGGCTGGCCGGCGGCGTCTCGGCCCTGTTGGCCGCGATCGCGTTCACCGTCTCCCCCCTGTCCGCGCACACCCCGACCGCGATCACCGACCATCTCGGCAACATCGCGGCCGGCTCCCCCCTTACCGGCCTGCGCTGGGTCAACCTCGTCGGCCTCGCCGCGGCGACGGTCCTGGCCTGCCGTCTGTTCGGCGTGCTCTGCGCCTCCACCGCGGCCACCCTGCGCGAGCGGCACCGGCACCGACACCTGGTCGACCTCGCCGGCCGCCGCCACCGCGGGCACGGCGCGCGGGAGTCGACGGACCACACCCACCTCCACCCGCCCGCCACGGCCGACGGCCCCGGCGATGGCGCGAACCCCGGCGATGGCGCGAACCCCGGCGATGGCGCGAACCCCGGCAGTGACGCGAACCCCGGCAGTGGTGGGAACGACGCCACCACCTGCTGCCTGTGCGAACACCGCGACCGGGCCGGCATCCTGCTGCGGATTCTCGACCATCCGATCGCGGTCGCGTACTGCGTCCCGGGTGTGCGTCACGCCAGGGTCGTGGTCTCCAGGGGCCTGCTGAACACCCTCGACGCCGCCGAGTTGGACGCTGTGCTCGCCCACGAGGCGGCGCACATCGCCGGGCGGCACGATCTGGTCATCCAGCCGTTCGTCGCCTGGGAGCGCACGTTCCCGTTCCTCCGACCGGCCCGGGAGGCGACGGCGGCCGTGTCCTTACTGGTCGAGATGCTCGCCGACGACGCCGCCGCCCGCGAGACCAGCCACCGCTCGCTCGCCCGGGCGCTGGCCCGGCTCGGCGTGGCCCGGGCCCCGGTCCCCGCCGGGGCACTCAGCATCCACGGCCACCAGGCCGCCGTACTGCCCGCACTCGGCGCGGAGGATCCCCTGACGGCCACGGCGGGCCGGTTCGCAGCCGCACCCGGAATCGGATCCGGAGCCGGATCCGGAGTCGGAGCCGCCGCCACGACGACGGTGCCGGAGGCACCCGGTCACCGGCTCGGGACGATCAATCCGGTCATCTCCCGGATCGCCCGGCTCCTCGACCCCCCGGGGGTCCGTTGGTGGCTGCCCGCGGGAGCCTATCTGGCCGCCGCGGCCGTCCTCGCGGCTCCCCCGATGATCGTCCTTATCGGCTGACTGCGCAGCTCACCGGCGATTCGCGATCGCCGGAGGAGGGTCTGCCCACCGAAGCCGGAGCGCGCGGGAGACGATTTATCTCTCTCCCACCATCTCGCCGTAGGCAAGGCGCGGGCGAGTCGGCAGACTAGGCCGCGCCGGCGCAGGACAGTCCCGCCGGCCCCCGGCGACATCGTGGTCGCCGTGTCCGGCGGCCCGGCGAACCCAGGCAGATCCAGGCAGATCCAGGCGAACCCACCGGAGGCGGCGTGACGACCGAGCGGAGCGTGAGTACGGCCCTCGACGAGCTGGCCCCGGATCCCGGCACCTTCGCCGGCGGGGTCTCCTCCGACGCCCGCCACGCGGCCGTGCGGGCGGGGGTCCGTCGTCTCGGCGATCTGCTCGGTCAGGCCCTGGCCCGGCACGAGGGTGCGGAGACGCTCGCGCTCGTCGAGCAGGTCCGCGCCCTGGCCCGCCGGCCTGACAACGGCGTCGAGCTCGGTCGGCTGCTCGCCACCGTGGACGATCAGACGGCCATCGTGCTCGCCCGTGCCTTCACCGCCTACTTCCAGCTCGCCAACATCACCGAGCAGCTGCACCGGTCCCGGGAGCTGTCCGACCGGGCGCAGGGTCCGTTGGCGGAGACCTTCGACCGGATGGCCGCCGCACTCGACGCCGGCACCCTCGACCGGGAACTGGCCACGTCGATCGCGCGGCGCCTCGAGCTGCGCCCGGTGTTCACCGCCCACCCGACCGAGGCCAGCCGCCGATCGGTGCTCGACACGCTGCGCCGCATCGCCGATCTGCTCAACGCGGACAGCCCGGACCACACCGCCCCGCGCCCCGCCGACCGAGACCGCACCCAACGACGCCTCGCCGAGATGGTCGACGTGCTGTGGCAGACCGACGAGCTGCGGGTGGAGCGGCCCAAGCCCGCGGACGAGGCCCGCTCGGCGGCGTACTATCTGGAGCTGATCGCCACCGAGGTGCTGCCCGACCTGTTGGAGGAGCTCGACCTGGCGCTCGCCCGGGTGGGGCTCACGCTGCCGGCCGGGGCGCATCCGCTGCGGTTCGGCTCGTGGGCCGGCGGCGACCGGGACGGCAACCCGAACGTGACCCCGGCGGTCACCCTGGAGGTGCTCACCCTCCAGCACGAGTTCGGTATCCGGCTGCTGATCTCCGCCGTCGAACAGCTCGTCAAGGAGCTGACCGCGTCGACCCGGGTGGTGGGGGTCAGCGACGAGCTGCTCTCCTCGCTGGCCGCGGACCGCCAGGCGCTGCCCGAGGTGCACGACCGCTACATCCGGCTCAACGCCGAGGAGCCGTACCGGCTCAAGTGCAGTTACATCCTGGCGAGGCTCGCAGGCACGCGGGAACGGCTGGCCGTCGGCGCGCCGCACGTGCCCGGGCGGGACTACCGCGGCCTCGCCGAGGTGCTCGACGACCTGGCGGTGATGCGCGCCTCGCTCGCCGCCGGCGACGGCTCTCTGGTCGCGGACGGCCCGCTGCTGCGCGTGATCCGCACCGCCCGCGCGATGGGGCTGTCGCTGGCCACCCTCGACATCCGCGAGCACGCCGACAAGCATCATGCTGCCCTGGCCGCGGTGTACGACCAGGTCGGGGAGCTCGACGTCGGCTACGCCAGGCTCGGCCGGACCGAGCGGCGCACTCTGCTGTCCGCGGAGCTCGCCCGGCGTCGGCCACTGCTCGGTTCCGTGCCGCCGCCGCTTCCCCCGGCGGTGCTGGGCACGCTGGAGCTGATGCGCACCGTGCGGGAGGCGCTGGACCGCTTCGGCGAGGACGTCATCGAGAGCTACATCGTCTCGATGACCCGCGACGTCGACGACATTCTCGCCGTGGTGGTGCTCGCCCGGGAGGCGGGCCTGGTCGGCCTCGGCTTCGCCGACCGCCCCGCCTGGGCCCGCATCGGCTTCGTCCCACTGTTCGAGACGGTGGCCGAGTTGCGGGCGGCCGGCGAGCTGCTCGACGGCATGCTGTCCGACCCGTCCTACCGCTCGCTGGTACGCGCCCGCGCCGACGTGCAGGAGGTGATGCTCGGCTACTCGGACTCCTCCAAGGACGCGGGGATCACCGCGTCCCAGTGGGAGATCCACAAGGCGCAGCGGGAACTGCGCGACGTCGCCCGCCGCCACGGCGTCGTGCTACGGCTGTTCCACGGCCGTGGCGGCTCGGTCGGCCGCGGCGGCGGCCCGAGCGGCGAGGCGATCATGGCGCAGCCGTTCGGCACGCTGGACGGCCCGATCAAGGTCACCGAGCAAGGTGAGGTGATCTCGGACAAGTACACGCTGCCCCAGCTCGCCCGGCACAACCTGGAGATCACTCTGTCGGCCGTGGTCGAGGCGTCGATCATGCACCGGTCCTCGCGGCTGAGCCCGGCCGTCCTCGCCGGGTGGAACCAGACCATGCAGGCGGTCGCGGACTCCGCCCGAACCTGCTACCAGGCATTCGTCGGCGATCCCGCGCTCGTGCCGTTCTTCCTCGCCGCCACCCCGGTGGAGGAGCTCGGCAACCTCAACATCGGCTCGCGGCCGTCACGGCGGCCCGGCGGCTCCGGGGGGCTCGCCGACCTGCGGGCGATCCCCTGGGTGTTCGGCTGGACGCAGTCCCGGATCATCCTGCCCGGCTGGTTCGGTGTGGGCACCGGCCTGGCCGCGGCCCGTGCCGCCGGGGCCGGCGACACCCTCGCCGAGATGTACCGGTCCTGGCACTTCTTCCGGACCTTCCTCGGCAACGTGCAGATGACCCTGGCCAAGTCGGACCTCATGATCGCCCAGCGCTACGTCTCGACGCTCGTCGGCGACGACGGCGGCTCGATTTTCGAGGCGATCCGCGCCGAGCACGCGCGCACGGTCGCCGAGGTCCTCGCGGTCACCGGTCAGGCGGAGCTGTTGGAGAACGCCCCAACGCTGCGCCACACCCTCGAGGTCCGCGACGCCTACCTCGCCCCGTTGCACGCCCTGCAGCTCTCCCTGCTCACGCGCGCCCGCGCCGCCGGGGAGGGCGCCGATCCCCACCTGCGCCGGGCGCTGCTGCTGACGATCAACGGCATCGCCGCCGGCCTCCGCAACACCGGCTGACGCCGCGCCGTCCGAGGTGTGCGGCGGCTGTGAAGGGGATCCGAATCAGCGGATCATCGCCGTCCCCGCATTAGACTTTGATGCCGTGACGGGTCAGCCGGTCGGATGGGCCGCGACCGGCGGTGGACGGCTCGCCCGGTCCGCGGCGGCGTCGCTGCTGACGGTCGGGTTGGCGGTATCCGCGCACGCGCTTGCCTGTGGCACCACGCCGGCTGCCGCGGTCGCGCTGGTGGGGCTCGTCCTGGTGATGCGCGTCTGCTGGGGTGTGTCGGAGCGTCGGGTGTCGCCACCCCGGCTCCTCGGGCTGGTGCTCGCCGTCCAGGGATGCCTGCACGTCGCCTTCGTGCTGTCCGCGCCGGCCGGCCACGCCGGCATGGGCGGCGGCCGGGCCCACGCCATGCCGGCGTCGGCGTCGGACCTGTTCCCCGGCGGCACGACGATGCTCGGTCTGCACCTGACCGCCGCGATACTCCTCGCGGGATGGCTCGCGCTCGGCGAACGCCTGCTCTGGCAGGCCGCGCGCGGCGCCATACGGGTGGCCCGCCGGGCGGTGCACCGGTTGCACCGGTTGCGATCGGGCGGCGGTTCGCCCGCGGCGGTCACGAGCCCGCTGCTACCGGCCCTCTTCGGGCCGGCTGGTACCGCGTGCTCGCTGTGGCTGCGGCATGTGCTGGTGCGACGCGGGCCGCCGCGCCTCGCCGCCTGACCGACAACCTGCCGCACGTCGCGGCGCACAGCCTCCGTTCACAGCACCGGTCTCCAGGACTCGGAGCAGCCATGTCACGCTCATTTCCGGTACTTTCCGCATCGAATCCACCGCCACCGCCGGCGGAACGCACCTCGGCGGCCCATCTCGGCCAGGCAACCACCACCACGGTGGCGCGCACGACCAGGTCCCGCCGGAAGGCCACCGCGGCGCGCTCCGCCCCCGTCGTGCCACCGCCCAAACGGGCCGCCGGAGATCTGGAACGGGCGGTCCTCACCCTGCTGTGGTCAGCCGGCGAGCCGCTGATGCCCTTCCAGGTCCAGCAACGCCTCGGCGCCGGTCTCGCGCAGAGCACCATCGCGACCACCCTGCTGCGGCTGGTGAACAAGGGGATGGTCCAGCGGACGCCGCGCGGAAGGGGATTCGCCTACCATCCGCTGCGCCGGGCCGCCGACCACGCGGCGGGGCAGATGCTCGACTTCCTGCTTCGTGGCGAGAGTCCCGACAGCGTCCTGCGCTGCTTCGCCCATCGGCTCTCCACCGATCAGCGAGATGTCCTCCTCCGCGCGCTGACCTGATCGACGCCGGGCTCCGCTTCGCCGGGTCCGGGCCGGGGCCCCATCGCCGTGGCGCTTGGGCGGCCTATGCCGGCGCCTCGGGGTCCTCGTCGGCAAGGTAGGCGGTGATGCGGTCGAGCGTGGCGAGGTCCGCGGCGTCGAGCACGACGAGCGCCGCGGGCGGCCGGTTGAGCATGTCGTCGGCGAGTCGGGCCGCCGTTCGGCCGGATGCGGTCAGCTCGACGAGCTTCGAGCGCCGGTCGTCCGGGTGCACGGTGCGTTCGGCCAGGCCGCGCCGTTCCAGCTCGTGCACGGTCAGGGTGGTGTAGGGACGGTCGATCGACAGGGCGGCGGCGAGCTCGCCCAGTGTCAGTGCCCCGGCCTGCAGCGCCAGGAGCGCCTTGACCCGGATGAAGCTGAGGTCGAGCGCCTCGCAGACCTCCCGGCGGCGCTCGTTGCGATCGGTCACGAGCGTCCGGATCCGCCGCCACACCCGCGCCGCCTGCGCGGTGCTCTCCGCCCGTCCGGAGAGCACCGCCCGTCCGGAGAGCACCGCCGCGCTGGCCTGAGCGACCGCATCGGACGGTGCGGCCGGCTCGGGCTGCCCGGTCGGCGGGTTGCCGGCGGCGGGCTCCAATCTCGGCACGTCGGCCACCGTGACGAAGGACAGCCTGGGATCGCGCCGGTCAGCGCGTGGGAGCGAACTCATCGTGACCATCCTGCCCGGAGGAACCGTGGGACCGGGAACGCGCCGCAGCGCCGACACCGGCCACGTCGGCCACGTCGGCCACGTCGGCGCTGGCGGCCAGCCGGGCGGCGGTGCGCCGCGCGGTGCCGCGCGCCCAGGCGCCGGTGCTCGCGGCGCCGAGCAGCAGCACACCCGCCCCGCACAGCACGACGGTCCACCATCCGGCGGCGCTGGTCGGGTCGACGACCCCGGCGCGGCCGGCGACGTGCGCCGCGGCGAGCGACCCGATGACCGCGACGCCGAGGGACTGCCCGATCTGGCGGCTCGTCGAGGCGATGCCGGCGGCCACCCCTGCCTGAGACTGCGGCATGCCGGTCACGGCCGTGTTGGTGATCGGCGCGTTGACCATGCCGAATCCTAGCCCGACGAGCACGTATGCCGATATGAGCCAGGGTATCGAGGTGCTCACACCCAGCCCGGTGAGCATCACGCTGCCGGCCGTCATCGTCACGCCCGCGATGAACAGCGGTGTCCGGGCCCCCCGACTGGCCACGAGCCGCCCGGCGATCGGCGCGGACACCACCGTCATCCCGGCCATCGGCAGGGTGGTGATCCCGGCGAGCAGCGGCGAGTAGCCCCGGACCTCCTGCAGGTACATCGTGTTGAGGAACAGGAAGCCGGCCAGCGCCGCGAAGGCGAACACGGCGATGCCGGTGGCCCCGGCGAACGGCGCGGCCCGGAAGAAGCGCACGTCCAGCAACGGTTCGACGCGGCGGGCCTCGTAGCGGACAAGCACCGCCGCCGCCACCGCCGACACGGCGAACAGCGCCAGCGTCCGCGCGGCGAGCCAGCCCGCCGACGGTGCCTCGATGATCCCGTAGGTGAGCGAGGCCAGCACGACGATTACCAGGGCCTGCCCCACCGGGTCGAATCTGCGGGCCCGGGCCGCGCGCGACTCCGGGATGAACAGCCCCGCGAGCACCAGCGCCGCAATCCCGACGGGGACGTTCACCCAGAAGATCGCCCGCCAGCTCACCGACTCGACGAGCGTCCCGCCGAGCACCGGTCCCAGCGCCATGCTGACGCCGATCACCGCGCCCCACACTCCGATGGCCCGGGCCCGTTCCCGCGGGTCGGTGAAGGTGTTGCTGATGATGGACATGGCGACCGGGTTGAGCATCGACCCGCCGACCGCCTGCACCATCCGAAAGACGATCAGCCAGGTCAGGCTCGGCGCGAGGCTGCACAGCAGGGATCCGGCGGTGAACAGGACCAGCCCGGTCTGGAAGATCCGGCGGCGGCCGAGCCGATCGCCGGTCGACCCGCCGAGCATGAGCAGGCTGGCCAGGACCAGGGTGTAGGCGTCGATGGTCCACTGCAGGCCGGCGGCGGAGGCGTGCAGGTCACGCCGCAACGACGGCAGGGCCACGTTCACGACCGTGTTGTCGAGCCCGACGATGAACAGGCTCATGCAGCAGACCGCCAGGACGAGTAGGCGCCGTCTCCGGGTCAGATCGGACATCGGCAGCTCCCAGCGAGCGGCGTGGCCGGCACCGATGGCACTGTGCGACGCCCGAGCCCAGCCACGCTCCGGATAGTTGTAGCTCAACAATCTTTACCCTACTACAACGGTCTCGTGACGGAGCTGCGTCGCCGCCCGCCTTCACCGTCACGCACTCCCGACAGGAAAGCCGTCGCACCAGCCATCCCTCGCAAATCTATGCCAACTGATACAAAAAGGCCGACTGCAATCGCCACAAGTACCGTCCGGTGCGACACGGCGGCGGTACTTCGCCCCAGTGGCGGTAGCTTCGCTCCGTGCGCGGCAACGAACTCCCGGTGCAGGACGTCTCCGACTGGAATGTCGCGGCCGACGAGCCTGGCGGCCGCGACGAGAAGGTCTGGCTGCGCCATCCTGGGACCGGCGAGAACTGGCTCTACAAACCAGTCACCGTGAAAGACGGTCACACGCAGTGGGAGGACTGGGCGGAGAAGATAGCCAGCAACGCTGCCAGGCTGTTGACCGTGCCCTGTGCCGACATCGAGCTTGCGCTACGTCACGGACGGCGCGACAGTCTCTCCCGTAACGTCCGGCCAACGTCCTACGAGATGCAGGGCGGTCTGGTGCTGCTCGCCGCCATGGTGGCGGACTACCGGCCGGGAACCGACAACGTCCGCGGACGGCCCGGGCATTCACTGACCAACATCCAGCGCGCGCTGCAGGGCGCGCTGCCACCGCCGAATGCCGCGCTCCCCGACTTCTTCAGCGCGTTCGACACGTTCGTGGGCTACCTCGTCCTTGACGCCTGGCTGGCCAACCGGGACCGTCACGATGAGAACTGGTCGGTGCTGCTGCCGACCCCGCCACTCGGCCCGACCGAGCCACGCCGCCTGTGTGGAGCCTATGACCAGGCCGGATGCCTCGGTTTCAACCTCCGGGACGACACCCGCACCCGGCTGCTGGACACGCCCGGCGGCGTCGAGCGCTGGGCCGGTAAGGGCACGGCCTGGCGCTTCGAGCACGATCCCGCGAAGGGGGCGGTGTCCCTCGTCGAGTTGGCATGCGAAGGCTTACAGATGGTGAGCAGCAGGACGCGAGCCTACTGGGCCGACCGCTTGGTGAAGATCACCGAAGACGACGAGGCACAGGTCACCGCCGCGATCCCAGAAATGTCGGTCCCGTCCCGTACCTTCGCCCATGAGCTATTGAGGATCAACAGAGGGAGGCTACTCCGTGCACTCCGGTAGATCTCTCACCGCCTCAGGTGGCCAGTCGGCCGGGTCGCGGCCGACCATCCACCGCCTCGCGGTCACCTGGCAGCATCCGGTCGGCCGGGCGATCCAGCCGGTGGCGTTCCTGACGTTCAGAGGCTCTCGGTATCGCTTCCACTACATCAGGAACGCCGCGACGGTCACCGACTTCCGTCCGCTTCTGGGTTTCCCCGACCTGTCGACCTCCTACGAGTCGCCGCATCTGTTCCCGCTTTTTGCCCAGCGCGCCATGGACCCACGACGCCCGGACTACGAGCGCTACATCACCAGCCTGGGACTCGAGGCCGACGCCACTCCGTGGGAGCAGATAGGTCGATCGGGCGGGCCGCGGCAGGGAGACACACTTCAGCTCTTCCCTGAACCCACGGTCGACCAGAACGGCCTCCTGCGCTGCTCGTTCCTGGTCCATGGAATTCGGCACATCGCCAACCAGGAACTGCCGATCAACGGCGTGCGCAGAACGGTGAGTCATGATGAGCTGGAGAAGACTCTCGGGCGGCTGCGCACCGGGGATACGTTGCATCTTATCGAACAACCCGACAACCCGGCCAATGACCATGCATATCTCACGGCCACCGGTGATGGTTTTCCGCTCGGCTGGTTGCCCGATCTTCTTGTGGACGACGTCCGCGCTCTTGCCGCCCATCGAGTGGATGTCACCGTCGAGCATGTCAACGGGCCAGACGCCGTGTGGCATCTCCGCCTCCTCGCCCGCTTGTCGGCACAGACACCTCCGGACTATCGTCCGTTCAGCGGCGCCAAGTGGCTGCCGTACAGCCATGCGCCGGACCAGCCGAACGGACCAGCGCATGATGTCGGGAAGCCAGGCCTATCGACATCTGGTCAGTAGGCGAAGACGTCCGGAAATCCGCCCAGCTCAAGGTCAACCAGGGTGGGCAGGAATGAGCAGCACTGCTGGTAGAGATCCTCTAGGCCTGCATTCCGTAGACGGTCCTGCAGCGTGTCAAGCAGGTGCGGGAGGTGAATGACGTCATTGACAGCGTACGCGATCTGGTCCGCGGTCAGGACCGCCGCCGACCAGTCGCTCGTCCGGACAGCGCCCTTGGGCAGCTGTATCCCGAGATATCCGGCGAGCAGCGCCTGTAGGGAGTGTCCGCTGTTCGCCACCGCGGGCAACAGCAGCTTCGACGCCACCTTCGTACATAGAACCGACCGCGGAGGCACACCCCACGCATGCACCATGAAACGCAGATCGAAAGGGGCATGGTGAAAAACCTTCGTCACCGTATGGTCGGCCAGCAGGGCGCATAGGTTCGCAGGCCGACACTCCGTGAGCTGAACTACGACCGGCGCGGCGCCCTCCGCGAAAAGCTGGCAGGTGGCGAGCTTCTCGACTCGCCAGTCGAGCCCGGAGGTCTCCACATCCCATGCCACCCGACCTCGCGAGCCGAGAGAAGCCATCAGATCGCGGGTGACATCACCTCGGACGAGCACCGGGGTAATCGGGGACCGCGACAAATTCAAGATCACTCCTCCGAGGATGACCAGCCGGGAGCCGTTACTTCTGGACTCGACGGCACATTGTTTCATATTGTAGCCGCTCGAAGCGCGGTGCAGCGCGTACACGATGCCCGCTGCAATGCACTACTCGGCATATTCGCGCCCTAATCCCGCACATGTGGATACCGGAGCAGGTTCGGCCGAAGAAGCACTGCTCGGGCATCGGAGATCCGTGGGGGCAGGGCCGACCACGGTGCATAATGAGCAATGAGCCCTGCCCCAGCTGCAGGGAATCCAACCATGTGCTTAAGCTCGGCCTGTTCAGATGCATGGACACGTGCGTCGGGGCGGACCGGCAGGTGGGGTGCCGCCGGTCCGCCCCGACGTCGGGCTAGCGCCGGCGAGCGGTGAGCAGGAGGCGGCCGGTGCCCAGGGTGTAGGGCGTGCCGTCCGGGCCGGCGTAGCGCCGGATGTCGGTGAATCCGGCGTCCTCCAGCAGATCACCCAGGTGGGCGCTGGTGTAGACGTGGTGCAGCGCGGTGGCGTCGAGTCGCCGCGCGCCCTGACTGAAGCGGTGGCGGCTGATCAGGCGACTCGCCGCGACGTCGTATTCCATCATCGTCTCCACGGTGATGTCGCCGGTCCGCATGGTACGCGGCGCCTCGGTGAAGCCGGGCAGGATCGACTCGGCCGTCGCGCCGAAGTCGACGACCAGCCCGCCCCCCGGGCGGACGACCCGGCCGAGCGCCGCGGCGAACGCGCGGGTGCCGGCCAGATCCAGGTAGCCGAAGCTGTTACCCAGGCAGACCGCGGCGTCGAAGATGCCGAGCCGGTCGAGGTCACGCATGTCGCCGTGCTCGAACGCCACGGCCTGCCCGGCAGCGCTCGCCGCCCGCCGGGCGTGGCCGATGGCCTCGGTGGAAAGATCCACGCCGGTCACCTGGTGGCCGCGCGCGGCGAGGGCCAGGCTGTGCCGGCCGCTACCGCACGGGACGTCCAGAATCCGCGAATCTTTCGCCAGGCAGAGCCGGGTCTCGACGAAGTCGACGTCGGCCGCGGTCCATTCCGGCGTGGCGGCCCGCCGCCAGAACTCGTTGGGAAGGTCGGTGAAGAAGTCCGCGTACCACGCGGACGAGATGTGCTCGGACAACGCAGGATGCTCCCGATGAGGTACCTCGCGACAGGACGTTGTTGTCTCCGGGCACCGGGAGAAGGACAACCGCGCATGGTCGGCCCGCCAGCGGACGGCAGTGCTCCGCGGACAACTGTGCCTCACGGAACGGCACGAGGCCGGCGTGGCGTTGCGCGTGACCGCCGCCGGACCAGGATGGCCGGGCGGTCACCGGTGACCCGGGACGGGGCCCGGGGCAGCCATGGCATCCTCCATAGACGCCGCCGGGCCACTGCCCGGCGGTACTGCCGCCACGTTAGACCGCCAGGTCCGAGCCAGCAACGGATTTTCCACCCGCGGCTGCCCGGCCGGGATCCGAGACGGGGCACGCCCGTATCCTCAGGACGGGTCGAACCAGGATCGGGAGGACCACGGCAGTGCTACCCCTGCGTCCCGACGATCCGGAGCTGATCGGCGACTACCGGCTGTTGCAACGGCTCGGCGCCGGCGGCATGGGCCGGGTGTACCTCGGCCGAAGCCCGGGCGGGCGCACCGTGGCGGTCAAGGTGATCCGGTCCGAGCTCGCCGACGATCCGCACTTCCGCCAGCGGTTCCGGCGCGAGGTCGACGCGGCCCGTCGGGTCGGCGGAACGTGGACCGCGCCGGTGCTCGACGCCGACCCCGCCGCCGAGCGGCCGTGGCTCGTCACCGCCTTCGTCCCGGGTCCGTCCCTGCACGAGGCCGTCCGCGCCCACGGCCCGCTGCCGCCCGGCACTGTCCGGGCGCTCGGCGCGGGCCTGGCCGAGGCGCTGATCGCCGTGCACGGCGCGGGCCTCGTGCACCGGGACCTCAAGCCGTCCAACGTGTTGTTGAGCCTGGACGGTCCGCGGGTCATCGACTTCGGTATCTCCCGGGCGGTCGACGCGACCGCGCTGACGCACACCGGGGCGGCGATCGGCTCACCGGCGTTCATGGCGCCGGAGCAGATCGCTTCCGGTGAGATCGGCCCGGCCAGCGACGTCTTCGCGCTCGGCGCGGTGCTCGTGCACGCCGCGACCGGCACCAGCCCGTTCCAGGCGTCCACTGTTCCGGCGATGATGTACGCGGTCCTGTCTCGAGAGCCCGACCTGGCCACCGTGCCGGCCGACCTGCGCGAGCTGATCGGCGCCTGTCTGCGTAAGCTCCCCGGCGAGCGCCCCTCCCCCACCGCGGTGCTGGCGGCGCTGGCGCCCGCCGGTGGCGCGGCCGCGCTGATCGCCGCCGGCTGGCTGCCCGCGACGCTCGTCACCGCCCTGAGCCGCCGCGCTGTCACCCTGCTCG
>NZ_JANEZT010000136.1 GCF_025403405.1 Frankia tisae | reverse complement strand
CGAATGCGAAGGCCGCCGTCGAGGAGGGCATCGTCGCCGGGGGTGGCGTCGCGCTGCTCCAGGCATCGATCACCGCCTTCGAGAAGCTCGACCTCTCCGGCGACGAGGCCACCGGAGCGAACATCGTGGCGCTGGCGCTGGCCGCCCCGCTGCGCCAGATCGCGAGCAACGCGGGCTTCGAGGGTGGTGTGGTGGCGGAGAAGGTTCGGGGCCTGCCGATCGGGCATGGCCTCAATGCGGCCACCGGCGAGTACGTCGACCTGATCGCCACCGGGATCATCGACCCGGTGAAGGTCACCCGCTCCGCGCTGCAGAACGCCGCGTCGATCGCCGGCCTGTTCCTCACCATCGAGGTTGTCGTGGCGGACCGTCCGTCGGCCGGTGGCGCCGGCGCCGGGGACGGCGCGGAGGCCATGGCGGGTATGGGTTTCTGACCGGCGCTGCCGGCCGCACCGCGCATCCGCGTGAGCACAGCGCTCGCGTGCCCGCCGGCCGACTCGGTGTCGGCAACGACCGGAAGGTGGGCCTGCGTGCCCCTCCGCTACGGCTTTCTCAGCACCTACCCCCCGACACAGTGCGGCCTCGCCACCTTCACAGCGGCCCTTCTGAACGAACTGACCAGCACAGCGCCCGGCGCCTCCAGCAGGGTGGTACGGCTGCTCGACGCACCCGCGGGGCCCGGCCGGCGACCGGCCGTGGTCGTGGGGGATCTGGTGGCCGGGACCCCGGGTGGCCCGCGCCGCGCGGCGCAGCTGCTGAACAGTTTCGACGTCGCGGTCGTGCAGCACGAGTACGGGGTCTACGGTGGCCCGGACGGCGACGAAGTGATCGAGGTCCTCGACAACCTTGAAGTGCCGGTGATGGTCGTCCTGCACACCGTGCTCGTCAGCCCGACCCCGCACCAGCGCGAGGTCATGGATGCGCTGCTCACGTCCGCGGACGCGGTCGTCGTGATGACCGAGACCGCGCGGGCCCGGCTGGTCGACGGGTACCGCGTCCACCCGCACCGGATCTCGGTGATCCCCCACGGCGCGGCCGACAACGGGCGCGCGGCGCCAGCGCGGTTCGCCCGGCCGACCGTCCTCACCTGGGGCCTGCTCGGCCCAGGCAAAGGCATCGAATGGGGCATCGCGGCGATGGCGGAGCTGGCCGATCTCGATCCGGCCCCGCGTTACCTCGTCGCGGGCCAGACCCATCCCAAGGTGCTCGCCCGGGAGGGCGAGGCGTACCGGGACGGGCTTGCCGCGCTGGCCAGCCGGCTCGGCGTGGCCGACTCGGTCGTCTTCGACCACCGCTACCTCGACGCAGGGTCACTTGCCGAGCTGGTGAGCGGCGCCGACGTCGTCCTGCTGCCGTACGACTCCGTCGACCAGGTGACCTCCGGCATCCTCATCGAGGCGGTGGCGGCGCTGCGGCCCGTCGTCGCCACCCGCTTCCCGCACGCGGTCGAACTACTCGGCGACGGCGCCGGCCTGCTCGTGCCGCATGGTGATGTGGCGGCGATCGCGGCGGCGGTGCGCCGCATCATCACCGATGACGGCGTCGTCCGCGGGTTGGCGAGTGCCGCCGCTGCCCACGCACCCGAACTGCTGTGGCCCGCGGTGGCCCAGCGCTACCGCGGGCTGGCAGCCGGGTTGGCCGCCCGCACCGGGAGCAGGCCGGGCGTCGCGCCCGTGCCCCAGCGGGCACCCGCAACGGTGACCACGCCCGCGACGGCTGCGGTGACGGCGACCCGGTGACGACCGCAATCTCGTTCAATCATCTTTTCCGGCTCAGCGACGACATCGGCCTTTTTGAGCACGCTCTCGGCTCGATCCCACGCCGGGAGTACGGCTACTGCGTGGATGACGTCGCGCGCGGGCTTGTCGTCCTTTCCCGCGAGCCGTCGCCGCCGCTGGATCTCATCCGACTGCTCGAGCTCTATCTCACCTTCGTGCTGGCGGCGCAGGCACCGGATGGGACGGTCGTGAACCGGCGGGACACCGAAGGCCGCTGGCTGGACAACCCCGAAGTCGGCGACTGCTGGGGCCGGGCCCTGTGGGGGCTGGGCACCGCGGCGGCCCTGGCGCCCACCGCGCGGCTGCGGGCGCTGGCCCGCACCGGGTTCCAGGCCAGCGCCGCTCGGCGTTCCCCCTGGCCGCGGGCCATGACGTTCGCCGCCCTCGGCGCCGGCGAGATGCTGCTCGCCCACCCGGACGACACCGCGGCCCGTGCTCTGCTCACAGATGCCGTCACCGCGATCGGCCCGATCAGCGATGATCCCGCGTGGCCGTGGCCCGAGCCCACGCTGCGCTACGCCAACGCGGCGGTGCCGGAGGCACTGATCCTTGCCGGCATGTGCCTGTCCGACTCCACGGCGCTCGCGGCCGGATTACGGCTGCTGGCCTGGTTGCTCCACGTGGAGACCCGACGCGGGATGCTGTCACCGACCCCCGTCGACGGCCGGCGTCCCCGCGGTGATCCCAGGCCCGGCTTCGACCAGCAGCCCATCGAGGCGGCGGCCATCGCGGACGCCTGCGCGCGGGCCCACGCCGCAACCGGCCAGAAGCGGTGGCTGGTCGGCCTCGGGCGGGCGCACGGATGGTTCCTCGGGGAGAACGACAACGGCACGCCGCTGATCGACGCCGCGACCGGCGGCTGCTACGACGGCCTCGAACCCGAGGGATGCAACGCCAACCAGGGGGCGGAGTCCACCCTCGCCCTGCTCTCGACAGCGCAGCACGCTCGCCGCCTGCTCGCGCCAAGAACACCGTGACCCTCGAGTCAGGCACCGTGACCCTTGAGCCCGACCTGGTCACCCGGCATCCGCTGACGCTGGCCGCGGACCCCGGCAGGGTCATCGCGAAGCTGTTCCTGCCCGGGGAGGAGGGCGGCGAGGTGCACTCCCGGGCCGCGGGCATCGTGGCCCGGGTGCTGGCCCTGACCGACGGTGAGGTCACCGGCCTCGTGGCCGCCCTGCTCGACCGGTTCGAACCCCGCCACCGGGACTACCAGGGCACCCTGGCGCGGCACGCCGCGATCGTGGCTCCTCGGGTCCGTGCGCCTACGGAGCTCTCGCCGTCGCGCACGCTGCTGCTCGGTGCGTGCTTCACCGCCGAGTACGCGGTGGAGGGGGCGGCCGTCACCAATCCGTCGGCGGTCGCGCATCCCGACCAGTCGGGGCTGCCGGCCGGCGCGCTGCGCCTCGTGCTCAGCCTGCGCGCCGTCGGCGAAGGGCACCTGTCCTCGATCGGCTTCGCGGTCGGCGTGATCGGCCCGGGCCCGACGGTGCGGCTGGAGTCACGCACCGGCCCACTCACCACGGGCCTGGCCGTACCGGTTGCCTGGGAGCGCGGTCGGCTACGCGCCCTGCTCGCCGACCATGGCCTCGACGACGAGGTGACGCGCTCTGTCCTCGACGCCCTCGACGCGCTCGAGGGAAGCCCGGTCGGCGGTGACCTCGAACAGGCCTTCGCCCGCATGCCCGCGGATCTCCTGCGCCGTCCCCAGGCCGCCGGCATCCTGGCCGGGATCCGGTCCGTCGCCGGAACGCTGCGAAAAGTCGAGTTCCCGGCGGACAGCGCGCTGGCGCAGCGGGTGCTGTGGCCCACCGTCGCCAGCGAGAGCCAGGGAATGGAAGACGCGCGGTTCGTCCGTTTCACCGCGCCGGACGGAACCGTCGACTACCGGGCGACCTACACCGCCTACGACGGCACCGACGTCGCGCCGAGGCTGCTCACCAGCCCCAACCTGCGGATGTTCACGACCTCTCCGCTCACCGGCCAGGCAGCCCGGAACAAGGGGATGGCGCTGTTCCCCCGGCTCGTCGGCGGCCGTCACCTCGCGCTCTGCCGATCCGACGGGGAGACCACCGGGCTGACGGCCTCCGAGGACGGGCTGGTCTGGGAACCGTTCCGCCCGGTCCATGAGCCGAGGGCGACCTTCGAACTCATCCAGGTCGGCAACTGCGGTTCACCCATCGAGACGTCGGCGGGCTGGCTTGTCCTCACCCACGGCGTCGGGCCGATGCGCACCTACACCGTGGGAGCGATCCTGCTCGACCTGGAAGACCCGTCCATCGTGGTCGCGGCACTGCCCGAGCCGCTGCTCACCCCGACCGCGACCGAGGCCGAGGGCTACGTCCCCAACGTTGTCTACTCCTGCGGCGGCCTGGTCCACGACGGCCGGCTGTGGCTGCCCTACGGGATCGGTGACTCCCGGGTCAGCATGGCGAGCGTGCCCGTCGAGGCCCTGCTCGCGCGGATGACTCCCCGAGCCTGACCCCCCCCCGAGCCTGAGCCCCCGAGCCGAAGCGCGGATCCGGTCAGGCGAGGATGCGTCCGTAGACGGCGAGATAGTCGGTGACCATGCGAGCCGTCGAGAACCGCCGGCTGGCCGTGGCCCGGCAGGCGGCGCGGTCGAGGCCGGCGGCCCGATCCACCGCCGCCGCGGCCGCCGCCGGGCCGTCGACGAGGAACCCGGTCACCGCCTCGTCGACGATCTCCGGCATGGCTCCGCGCGGGTAGGTGACGACCGGCGTGCCGCAGGCCATCGCCTCCACGACCGCCAGGCCGAACGGTTCGTCGAACGCGATCGGATGCAGTAGCGCCGCGGCGGATCCCAGCACCTCGGCTCGCCGGGACGGCCCCACCGGCCCGAGGTAGCTCACCGCGTCCCCGTCGACGTGGGGCAGCACCTGCTCGGCGAAGTAACGCTCGTCCTGGACGATTCCGCAGATCACCAGCTGCCGGCCGGCCAGCCGGGCGATCTCGATGGCCGCCGCGGTGCCCTTGTCGGGATGGATCCGGCCGAGTACCACCAGATCCTCCCCGCCGGCCGCCGAGAACGGAAGGGCGGCCAGGTCGATGCCGTGGTGCACCGTCGCGACATAGTCCAGCTCCGGGCTGCGATCGGCGTCGGAGATGGAAACGTAGGCGGAGGCCGCCCGGCGGTAGGCGGGGACGATCCGCGGGTCCGAGAAGCCGTGGACCGTCGTGACCATCGGTGCCCGGCAATGGGCCGCGAACGCCAGCGGCAGCCAGTCAAGATGATTGTGCACGAGGTCGAACTCGCCGGAGCGGGCCAGCGCATGGGCCACATGCAGCGCCTCCCACACCCGGCCGTCGAGTGCCGGGTCCTCGGCGTAGCCGTGGGGGCAGACGCCGTCCAGCGTGCCGGCCGTGCGCGAGTCCAACGTCGCGAACAGGGTGACATCGACGCCGCGCGCGACCAGCCCCTCCGCGAGGTGGCTGGCGATCTGCTCCCACGGGCCGTAGTGCCGAGGCGGCGTGCGCCACGCCACCGGCGCCAGCATCGCGACCTTCATGCCTGTGACGTTAGCCCAGCCAGCGGCTGAGGGGCTGCATCGTGTGGTGCTTGGCCATGGCGGAGCCGGCGGGGCCCATCAGGGCCTTGTAGCGCTGCCAGCGGCGGTTGAACAGGACGACGAGTTCGGCGTCGTGGCGCCCCTCGTCGGCCAGGACGAAGTTCTCCAGCAGGGTCTCGCTGTCGTCCCAGTTCTTCGGCGCGCGGCCGACGAGCCGGGCGAGGTCCTCCCGGTCGGCCTCGGCGACGGCGGCGCCGATCTGGTCGGAGCGTTCGAGGTGGCGGGCCAGGCGGAAGGCGATGCGGATCTGGTATGTGACGTACGGGTCGTCGACCGAGATTGACCGCAGCGAGCGGGACAGGTGTTCGTGCGGGATGGAGACGGGTGAGGAGACCGGCCCGGGGATCTCCACGGGTTCGAGATCGATTCCCAGGTATTCGGCCATGGTCTCGACGGCGTGCAGGTTCGTCTCGCTGACCCACTGGGCGTAGGTCATGTAGTCGGTGCCCAGGATCGGGCGGGCCAGCGCGCCGTGGAAGGACAGCTGGTTGGTGAGGGTGAAGAACAGGTGATGCCACTGGATGGCGGCGAGGTCGACGGGCCGGCCGGTCAGGTCGGCGTACCGGTCGTAGAGGGTGGTGAAGTCGCCGTAGGGGATGACGGTCTCCCGCATCCGCCAGGCCGCGAGGTCCATCATCGGGTCGCCGAGGTGGCCGATTTCGACGTCGACCAGGGCCACGAGGTGCCCGTCGGCGTGGTGGAACTGGCCGGAGTCCCAGACGATGGGCGCCTCCCGGTCGGAGGCGGGCAGCGGGTGGCGGCGCAGCCAGCCGAGGACGAACTCCATCAGCGGGTCGGGGCGCACCTTGATCGACCGGTAGTGCTTTTCGAACCGGCGCGCTCCGATCATCGCGGAGTCGCTCGGTGACGTCCCGGAGATCACCCCGGCGGCCTTGAACGGCTCGACCGGGAGCTGGTGCATGCGCGCGAGGGCCTGCAGGTACTCGTCGACCACTACGCGGCGCTGCTCGGCGGTCGTGTCGGCGAAGTCGGGCCGGCCGGGGACGGCGGCCATCGCGTACGCCCTCGGTTCGTCGCACCAGCCGTGCACGCGGGGGACCGGGATACCGTGCTCGTCGAGAAGTCGCTGGAGCAGCATCTCGTGTTCGAGAGGGAAGATCAGAGACGTGTCGGACCGCTCGCCGCGTACGACAACGCGTTCGGTGGCGCCGCCGCGGTCGATGTCGACGAACCACATGGGCCGCCACCTGGGCTGCCGTTCCCACGACACGACCTGGCCGCCGAGCAGGGACTCCAGCCAGGCGATGACGCGGCCGTCGTCCTTTAACTCCGTGTCGCGGGCATCCGATGCTGCCATGATCATCCCTCCGGTGTTCAGCAGTCCACGGCTCGGCCCCCCACGATCTCGCACGGGCAGTCGCGCCGGCGGCTCGCCGACGACAGTAGCCTAACGATTGTTAGGGTGCTAGCTGGAACGGAAACACACCTTCGGCAAGCCTCTAAGCGGACAGGCACCAAGGCAGGGCGGGCCCAGCAGTGAGCCAGGGGACGGGCAGGGCGAACAAGCGCGACGCGGTGCTGCGGGAGAGCGCCCGGCTGTTCGCCGAGCGAGGCGTCGAGGCCACGACGATGCGCGTCATCGCCGACGCCTGCGGCATGCAGGCCGCCAGCCTCTACCATCACTTCGCGTCGAAGGACGAGCTCGTCGCCGCCATCCTGGTCCGCAGCGACGCGCACATCACCGGTCTCTATGACGCCATCCGCGACGCCCCGCTGGAACCTGTCGACCGGCTCGAGGCGATGATCCGGGCGACGCTCGACAACCTGGGCCACTACCGGGACGCCGCGCGGATCTACTACCGCGACCGGGCGCATGTCGCGGCATCGCCGCTGCTCACCCAGGTCCGCGACCACGCGGTCGCCCACGACGAGCTCTGGGATCGGACCATCGACGCGGCCATCGCCGCCGGGCGCATCTCCCCGCGGTTCGCGGCCATCAGCCTGCGCAGACTTCTGCAGGAGCTGATGTGGTCGACCGCCCGACTGCGCGGTGACGCCGTGAGCGCCGACGACATCGTGCACGTCCTGCTCCGCGGCATCCTCGCGCCGGAGCCCGAGCTCGGCCGCGACGAGCCGCCACGCCGACCGGAGTCGTAGCGCCGTATTACCAGGTCGGGCCGGTGGAGTTCGACCAGGGCCAGTCGATCGTGTACGTCATCCCGTTTCCCCGGCTATGACGGCGGCAAAATTCGCACTAGCACGCGCGCAGAATTTGTACCCGGGGCTTCGCAAATCGCGTAGCGTTGCTGTATGGCCACGTCAGGGTATGTGCCACGGATCGCGGACGGGCCGCTGGCGAGCCTGCTCGCTGAACTGCCCGCTGTCATGGTCACGGGCCCGCGTGCGGCAGGAAAGACGACCTCGGCCCGGCGGATCGCCGCCGACGTCCTGCGGCTGGATGACCCCGCGGTTGCCGCGGCGGTCGCCGCGAATCCGGATGCTGCCCTGCGCCGCACCCATGAGCCCGTCCTCCTCGACGAGTGGCAGGAGGTGCCGGAGATCCTGGGCGCGGTCAAGCGCGCGGTCGACGATGATCCCCGCCCCGGTCGTTTTCTCCTCACGGGTAGCGTCGAAGCCGACTTCACCACCCGCCAGTGGCCCGGCACAGGCCGCGTCGTCCGGTTGGTGCTGGATGGGCTCACCGAGCGGGAGATCTCCGGTTCTGTCGACCAACCAGGCCTGCTCGACCTGCTCCTCAACTCCGACATCTCCTGCCTGAGTGTTGCCGGCCCGCCCCCGAGCCTGGACGACTACGTCGATCTGGCGCTGCGGAGCGGTTTCCCCGAAGCTGCGTTGAACCTGAGCTCACCGGGGCGGCTCGCCTGGCTGGACTCGTACATTGATCATGTCGTTACCCGAGATGTGCTTGCCGCGGGGGAGCAGCGGGATCCCGTCCGACTGCGCCGCTACCTCGAGGTCCTCGGGCTTTCGACGGCCGGGCTCCCCGCCGACGGCACGCTCTACCAGGCCGCCGGAATCAACCAGCGAACCGCGGATGCCTACGACCGGATCCTGGCCGCTCTCTACCTGATCGATCTCGTGCCGGCGTGGTCGACGAACCGTCTGAACAGATTGACCAAGCGGGCGAAGCGGTACCTGACCGATCCCGCGCTCGCGCTCGCTGCCGCCCGGGTGGATGAGCGCAGCGTCCTGCGAGACGGGGATCTGCTCGGCCGGATGCTCGACACCTTCGTCGTCGCCCAGCTGCGGCCGGAGGTCACTCTTCTGCATCCGCGTGCCCGGCTGCATCACCTCCGCTCTCGCGACGGGCAGGAGGTCGATGTCGTCATCGACCTCGGGGGAGGCCAGGTGATTGCCATGGAAATCAAAGCTTCTTCGGCGCCGTCGGCTCGGGACGCCCGTCACCTCGTGTGGCTACGCGATCAACTTGGTGAGAACTTCCGCGCCGGGGTCGTGTTCCACACCGGCCCGATGCCCTTCGACCTCGACGACCGGATCTGGGCGCTGCCCATCAGCGCTCTGTGGGCAGCCCGAACCGATTAGCCCGCCTGTCAGCGCTTCAGGGCGACTGGTCACGGTTACACCGTCGACGACTCCCGCCGGCCGCGCTGCCTGTGCGGCGCTTCCGGCGCAGCGACCGGATAAACCGCGCGGGAGCGGCGGCGGTCGCGGGCGGTGGCGACCAGGGCCTGGGCGAAGGTGCGGGCGGTGCTGGGCAGCGAGCGCAGGAAGCTGGGATCGGTGAATCCGCCGGCCTGGTCGTCGAAGATGCCGTGTGCGCCGACATCATGCTCGCCGTCGGCGGGCGCGCGCAGGTTGTCCGGCCGGTCCGGGGCCAGGGGGGCGTCGGTGAGCTGGGACTCCCAGGCGCCCAGGGCCGCGTAGTGGTTGCCGAAGCCGGGGGCGAGGGAGCCGGCGGCGACCAGGGCCTTGTTCCACGATCCGATGATTTTCGAGCGGCGGCCGTCGAGGGCGGCGCGCACGATGAACTTCGCGCACAGCTCCGGCTGGTAGATCGGGGGGACGGGCTGGGGGTGGCGGTCCAGCGAGGTGTGGCACCAGGAGAACTGCGGGGTGTTGACCGCGGGCAGGTGCACCATCGACATCCGCACACCGCTGCCGTCGTGTAGCAGTTCGGCGCGGGCCGATTCGAAGAAGCCGCGGCTGGCGAACTTCGCCGCGCAGTACGGGGCCTGCAGGGGGATGCCGATGAAGGCCAGTGCCGAGCCGACGTTCACGATCGAGCCGCGGTCGCGGGGGCGCATCCGGGCCAGCGCGGCCATGGTGCCCCAGACCTGGCCGAGGAAGGTGACCTCGATCGCCCGTTGGAAGTCCTCTGGCGTGGTCTGGGCCAGCGGGGCGAAGCTGGTCGTCATCGCGTTGTTGACCCACACGTCGAGGGGACCGAGCTGCTCCTGCGCGGCGGCGGCGGACCGGTCCACGGCCGCGTGGTCGGCGACGTCGGTGGGCAGCACGAGCGCCCGTCCACCCCGGGCCTCCACCTCCTGCGCCGCCGCCTGCAGGCCGCTCTGCCCGCGCGCCAGCAGTGCAACGTCGAAGCCGTGGTCGGCCAGGGCGAGCGCCGTGGCCCGCCCGACTCCCGCCGACGCCCCGGTCACCACAGCCACCTTGCGTTCCGCCACCTTGCGTTCCGCCACCTTGCGTTCCGCCATGCCGGACTGCCTCCGTTCCATGTCGTCGCTGTTGTCCCGGTCCAGGCCTCTTTACCCGGCGCCGGAGGGTTCATCCGGGGTTTTCAGCCGGGGCGAGAACGGCGGCGCTTTCCAGCAGGAGGGCGTGGACGAAGGCCTGCGGCAGATTGCCGCGCAACTGGCGCTGGTCGACGTCGAACTCCTCCGCGAACAGGCCGGGGCTGCCGCAACTGGCCCGGCCGCGTTCGAACAGTGCCCGCGCGCCGATGTGGTCGCCTTGGGCGTGGCGGGCCAGGGCGAGCAGGAAGCCGCAGAGCAGGAAGGCGCCCTCCTCGTCGCCGAGCGGCCCGCCGCCGTCCGGGGGAAAGCGGTAGACGTAGTCGTCCCGGACGAGCTCGGCCTCCACCGCGGCGACGGTGGCCCGGCTGCGGGGGTCGTCCGCCGGCAGTGCGCCGCGCAGGGCCGGCAGGAGCAGGGCCGCGTCGATCCGGGGATCGCCGGGGCTGCGCTGCCAGCGGCCGTCGGGATGCAGGCAGTCGGCGCAGACGTCGGCCAGGACCGCCTCGGCCAGGGCGTTCCACCGCGCTGCCTGGCGGGCCGGGGCGTGGGCGGCGATTGTTCGCAGGCCGCCGACGCAGGTCAGCTGGGAGTGGGCCCATCGCTCGGGGGCGATCTCCCAGATGCCGGCGTCGGGTTCCCCGCCCCGTCGCCGGATCGCGTCGACGGCTGTTTCGGCGGCCCGCCAGCCGTCGGCGTCGAGCCGGTCGTGCCCGGCGGCGACCGCGAACAGTTCGAGGGCTTCCCCGAAGGCGTCGAGCTGGAACTGGCCGTTGGCCCGGTTACCTGCCTTGTCGGCCCCGCCGGGATAGCCGGCGAGGTGTGGCAGGGCCCGTTCGTCGGGCACGGGACCGCCGCGGGTCGTGTAGGCGGGTCTCATCGTCGGACCGTCGGCCAGCAGCCGTTGGGCGACGAAGTCGACGGAGGTGTCGAGCAGCCGGAACTGGCCGTGGGCGGCGACCGCCCGGCCGGCGTAGCACTGGTCGCGGATCCAGGCGTAGCGGTAGTCGTAGTTGCGGCCGGCTCGGGCCCGCTCCGGCAGGCTCATCGTGGCAGCGGCGGCCATCCCCCCGGCGCCGCTCGTCAGCCCGGTCAGGACGGCGAGCGCCTGCTCGCTGTCGCGGACGGCGAGGGCCCCGGGGGCGGGCGCGCCGACGGCGTCGCGCCAGCCGGCCTCGGTCGCCCGCCACCGCCCATCCGCGCCGCCGGCCGACGGCTGCCCAAAGGGCCGGTCGAGGGATCGGGCGAAGGGCCGGTCGGAGATTTCCAGGAGGAGGTCGTGCTGCTCGCCGGCGGCCAGCTTCAGCGTCATGGCGAGCGGTCCGGCGCCGGCGCGGGTCGCCTGCGCGGCGCCCGACCAGCGCCACCGCAGCGGCCCCGACCGGCCGGTCCAGACGCCGCCCGCATGCCCGGCGCCTGCGCGGCCGGCGGGCTCGCCGCCGAGGGTGAGCTCGTCCATGTCCGCCAGGCCATAGCCGGCGCGGACGTCGAGGACGACGCGTAGCTGCGCGGAGCCGGACAGGACGCGGATCCGGCGCAGGATCACGGCCGTGTGCGGGTCGGCGGGCAGCGCGAGCGCGTCCCGGCATTCCACGATCCCGTCGGTGGTGACCCAGCGCCCGTTCCAGATCAGGCTCCGGCGGTCGTAGTGGCCGCCCCAGCTGTACCGGCCGACCGGTGTGACCGCGTAGCAGCCGGCACCGCCGATCAGCGTGGCGAAGACGGCGTCGGAGTCCCAGCTCGGCGCACACATCCAGGCCAGGTCGCCGTCCGGGCCGACGACCGCGCCGCGCTCGCCGTCGCCGAGGAAGGCATAGTCGCGCAGGACATGCGGAGGGAACTGGCCGCTCAGGTCGATCCTGCCCGGATCAGCCGACATGCTCCGAGCCATCTCCGGCTGCTCCCTCTCCGAGGCAATCACCCGTCATCCAGTCGTGTCCTTTGATGCTGTGGCCCTGTGGCCCTGTGGCCCTGTGGCCCTGTGGCCCTGTGGCCACTTGCCCTACTCGGCCGACTGCTCCAGGCGGGCGTAGGCGAACTGGAGGGCGTCGGAGCCGGCCGCGGCGGTGAACACCGACGCGGCCAGCCTGGTGAACCGGGGGGCGACGACCAGGCCGAAGACGAAGCCGGTGGCGACCCACTGCCCGGCGCAGAACGGGCAGGTGAGCAACTCGCCGATGCTGTGCCGGGTCTCGCTTGACTCGCGTGCGTCCTCGGTCAGCTCGGCCGGGCCGGACTGGCCGCGGAAATGGGTGAACGGTGCCCGCAGCGGGCTCGTCACCGGGTCCTTGGTCAGCACGCGGCTGAGCTTGTGTGTCGCGACGGTGATCAACGCGAGGTCGGCCGCGCTCACCCGCTCGGGCGGCGCCGCCCCGACCAGCCGGGCGACGCCGACCATCGAGGCGCACACACCGCCGTAGGTCGCCAGCGTCGCCAGGTAGCCGCCCAGCGGGCGCGGTTCGCCGCCGGAGTACTCCGCTTCCTCCCGCCGCGCGATCCCGGCGACCCGAACGGCGACCTGGCGGGCGGTGGATTCCAGTGTTGTCATCATTATCCCGGACCTACCCCGGCCGACGGCCCCAAACCGGGCGGTATCGCGTCGGCGGGAACGCGCCGATCATCCGGGTAATGCGACCGGGCCGGGGGTAGGGGCGGACGGTGACCCAGCCCGCTCCCGCCGTCCTGCCCGATCTCGACGGCACCCTGGTCGACACCAACTATGCCCACGTGCTGGCATGGTTCCGAGCGTTCCGGCAGGAGGGACACCCGGTCACCATGGCCGCCGTCCACCGCCATATCGGGATGGGTTCCGACCGCCTGCTCGACGCGCTGGTGCCGGGCCGGGACCGCCGCCGCGACGACGTCCTGACCGCCGCCCACACCGAGCACTACGCCGGTTTCCTCGGTCTCGTCCAACCACTGCCCGGCGCCCGGGAGCTGGTGCGGGAGGTGGCCCGCCGCGGCGGCCAGGTCGTGCTGGCCACCTCGGCGCCCGCCGGCGAGCTACGGGCGCTGCCCGAGGCCCTCGACGTCGACGACACCCCGATCGGCCGGCTCCTCGGCCGGGCCGGCGTCCGTTCCGGTGGTAGACGGCCGGCGCCAGCGGCAAGTCGTGAGTAGCGAACCGCTCGTCTTCATACCGGGTCATCCCGTCCACCTTCGGCAGGATGGCGCCGAGGTCGGGGTCTGATCAGCTGACGATCAATTATTATCTGATCAGATAAGAATCTTGGTAGGGTGGCATCACGTGGAGCCTGATCGAGACACGCGTGAGGTCATGGCGCTGCTGGACGGCGCACTGGCCGACAGCGGTCTGACCCAGGCCGAGTTCGCAGCGGCGTTGGGGACGTCGGCGTCGAGGCTGTCCACCTACCGGTCAGGCAAGACGAAGCCGACCGCGGTGTTCTGCTTCCGAGCGCGTCGCATCGCTCGCGGTCTGGCGGTCGCGCGCGGTTCCCGGTTGATGTCCGCGCCGGAGACCGCCAAGGCATTCCGTCGTGCTGGTGGCGACGAGGACCGGGCTTGGCGGACCCTGCTGCAGGGGCGTGACCATCTGGTTCTTCTGCTGGAACGGGGCGACGGGTCGGCCTGCGCCTGGGAGGCCGCGCCGTCGACTACGGGAAGCGCCGGTTTCGATGTCCTGTTGGCGGCGTTGGCTCGTTGCGAGTTCGAGCGGGCAGGTGTCGATCCGCCGGCATGGTGCGAACCGAAGAGCCTGCCCCGGCCCTGGGTGCCCGAGCATCCGTTCCTTGGCCCCGATGAGGTCATCGCCGCCACGCCCGACTATCTGAAGAATCTCAACGTCTTCGTCCCGGCCCGCGACCTGGTGACCGGCAAGGTGAGGAATTGATCGATCAGCCAGCGGACCCGCCGCAGGACGGTCCGACCGGGCTGCCGCCTGAGGTCCACGACCTATTCCTGTCCTGCAACGTGTGCCGGCGGGAGCGGGCAGCATCGCTACGCCGAAGGAGGATCCACGCCGGCGCCGGACCACCGGGAAGCGCGGCGCGTCCCGGTCGACGTTGCTGCGCCCTGCAACGGCTCCCGGGATCGGGCCTACGCTGGACGGGTGACCGTTGTGAAGATCAATGCCATCGAGGTTCCCGAGGGTGCCGGCTCCGAGCTGGAGAAGCGGTTCGCCAACCGCCTGCATGCGGTGGACGGCCAGCCCGGCTTCGTCTCGTTCGAGCTGCTGCGCCCGGTGAAGGGCGACGACCGGTACTTCGTCGTGACCCACTGGGACAGCGAGGAGTCCTTCCAGGCCTGGCTCACCGGCCCGGCCATGGAGGCGCACTCCGGCGAGCGCGCGCGTCCAGTGGCCTCCGGCTCGTCCCTGCTGGAGTTCGAAGTCGTCCAGCGTTCGGTAGCGGGCGGCTCTGCGTAGAGCTGACCACCGCACAGCCCCGGCTCTGATCCGACCAAAGATCAGCTTCGAGAGGCCCCGCGTCCCCGTGAGTGGTGGCGTACACCGCCGAACTGCCCTGCCGAGACCAGACCGTCGCCCACCGACTACTGTCCCGGTCCGGAGATCTGCGGGCTCATGGGATCTGCGTTGTCATGGAGGTATGGCAGGCAAGCCGAGACTGCCGCTCGTGCTGACCGAGGCCGAGCGGCAAACATTGCAGGGGTGGGCCAGTCGGCGCAGGACCGCGCAGGGTTTGGCCCGGCGGGCGCGCATGGTGCTGTGGTGCGCGGACGGGTTGACGAACACGGCCGTGGCCGCCGAGCTGGGGATCACCCGGGACACGGTCGGGAAGTGGCGTACCCGGTTCATCCGGGACCGGTACGCCGGACTCGGCGACGAACCGAGACCGGGTGCGCCGCGCAGGATCACCGACGCTCAGGTCGAACAGGTCGTGGTCCGCACGTTGGAGGAGGTGCCCGAAGGGGCCACCCACTGGTCCAAACGCGAGCTGGCCAGGCAGATGGGGATCTCCGCGACCAGCGTGCACCGGATCTGGCGGGCCTTCGGGCCCAAGCCCTGGCTGGCCGAGGATTTCAAGATCTCCACCGACCCGTTCCTGATCGAGAAGATTCGGGACGTGGTGGGCCTGTACCTGGCCCCGCCGCAGAAGGCAGCGGTCTTCTCCGTGGACGAGTTGGGTCGGGCTGGGGCGCGCCACCATTCAGAGTGAATGGCGCGTTTCCCCGGCCCGCCCGCCGAACCCGGCGTGCGCGTCTCCACGCACCGGGCTCTCCACGGCCTGATGCCAGCTGGCCTGTTATGCCGCCGCCCATGGTGTCGAGTGGAGTCCACGGACGTGGTGTACGGGGTGTGATCTTCTGACGACTCGCCGGAGTGGTGGTCCGTGACGTGAAGCGACCACCGCGTGATCCTTTTCGAGAACAGGCAAGAACTCGAGGAGGAGGAAACGCGATGGCCGTGCTTCCGACTGTGACCGACGCTGAGGGGTTCGGCAAGGAGCTGGTGGCGGCGAGTCCGGATCTGTTGGGCTCGATGGTGAAGGCGTTCGCGGAGGCGTTGATGGGCGCCGAGGCGGACGGGATCTGTGGCGCCGAGTACGGGGAGATATCACCGGATCGGACGAATCGTCGGAATGGCTACCGGATGCGGGAGTGGGACACCCGGGCGGGAACGATTGATCTGGCGATTCCGAAGCTGCGGTCCGGGTCGTACTTCCCGG
>NZ_JANEZT010000135.1 GCF_025403405.1 Frankia tisae | reverse complement strand
CGAGCTTGATAAGGTGGCCGAACAGCTGAACGGAAGGCCGCGGCAGACGTTGGGCTGGGCGAAGCCGGTCGAAGTCTTCAACGATTTGCTGGCGAAGCATGCGTCGCTATGACCGCTTGAATCCGCCCCTGTGGTCCCGGCGAGCGGGCTTGGTTCACCCCCAGCCCTAAAGCGTTCAGTGTGCTGTCCCGGGCGTTGAGCTTAGCGATCGGCGACGTGCACGGCGCAGCGACGCTCGAGGAATTCCGGGTCGTCATGCAGGCGACCATCGACGCCATCGCGGCGGAGTACCGACTCCCCGGCCAGAAGATGCATGTCCTCAGCGAGTACGACCCGGCTGAGTGCGTCCTGGTCACCCGTCCCGCCGCGCCGGGCCCGCCGGTGTGGTCTGCCGAGGGAGTGGCCGCCGAGGGTGATCTTGATGGGGAGCCCACCGGCGTGCCTGAACGCGCTGCCGACGAGGTGGCGGCGCTACCTCGGATCCTCGAGCAGCTTGAGTCGGATCTGCGCAGGGCGGCGCAGCAGGCCGAGGAGGCACTGGACCATTTTCTGGAACCGAGAGGCCTGCTCGCGCTGGCTGACCCGGACTGGCTGACCGACGCGGGCTGCGGCCTGCGGCCCTGGCTCGCGGACCTGCAGGCGGCCGTGCGGCAGGGGCGCACCGTCGACGCGCTGATCGGCGCGCGGGCGTGGCATCAGTACGCGGCGCGGGCAGCCCAGGAGGTCGAGCGCCTGCTCGAGGCCAATTCCGCGCCCGAGACGCACTTCCGGGAGCTACGCAGCCGGCTGCGACTGTACCGGGCGAAGGCCGGCCAGCTCGGGTTTCTCGAGTCGGCCCCCTTGTCGGAGTTACACACCGCGGCGCGCGCAGCCCTCCAGGACAGGCCGGTCGACCTCGACGCGGCCGAGCAGCGCATCGCTGAGTACGCGCGGGCACTGAGCGCGCCGCGCTGAGCGCCATGGAGGACACATGACCAACGTCCCGTCCGGTCCCGTGCAGCGGTGCCGTCGCCCCAACTGCTCGGGCACGGGGGTCATCGATGCCGACGGGATATGCGACGTCTGCGGTCACCCCGCGCAGACCGTCGAGCCCCCACCGGCCGTGGACCCCCCGCCAGTCAAGAAACGACCGCCGGCCCCAGCCGGCTCCACCGGTACTGCCTCGCGGAGCCCGCATCTGCAGCGCGATCCGGCCGGTTCGGACCAGTCGACGGCGTGGGACGGGTCGACGGGCCTGAGTGGGTCGACGGGCCTGAGCGGGTTGACGGGCTCGGGCGGGTCGACGGGCTCGGGCGGGTCACGTGGCTCGACGCACAGGGACACTATTTTCGCCCTGCCACCCCTGCTTGGCCTGCCGGAAAGCGGCCGTCCGGCGCTGCTCGCGAACACCACCGTCGCTGCGTCGCTGCGTCGCTGCGGCCACTGCGGCCACAGCGTGGCCGGCGAGAGCGGCGGCCCGCAGGAGCTGGAGGGCCGTTGCAACAACTGCAGCCATCACTACTCGTTCACCGTGAAACTCCGTCCGGGCGACGTCATCGCCCGCCGCTACCAGATCGCGGGCGCGCTCGCGCACGGTGGTCAGGGCTGGGTCTACGCCGCGCTCGACCTGCATCTTGGTGACGAGCTGGTCGAGTCGTGGGTAGCGGTGAAGGGCTTGCTGGACACGGCGAACCCACAGGCCCGTGCCGCCGTGGAGAACGAGCGCCGCTCGCTGACCGCGGTGTCCCATCCGAACATCGTGAAGATCCGGGACTTCGTCGTGCACGACGGCGCCGACTACATCGTCATGGACTATGTCCGGGGCCGCTCGCTGGCGCATTGCATGCGCGACGCCGGCGGCACCCTGGCACCTGCCGACGCAGTCCGGTACGTCCTGCGTCTGCTGCCGGCGCTGGAACACCTGCACCGGTACCAGTTCGTCTACTGCGACCTGAAGCCGGCCAACATCATGGCGACGTCGGAGAACGTCACGCTGATCGATCTGGGCGGGGCCCGCCGGATCGGAGACACGGCGTCCGGCTATCTGAGCACCCCCGGTTTCCGGTCACCGGAGATTGATGATTCTCGGCATCGTGGCGGAGTCAAGCCCGCCTTCCCGAGCGTCGCGTCCGACGTGTATGCGGCGTGCCGCACGCTCGCGGTGCTGATGCTGGGCCTGTCCTGGGACATCACCGGGAGACACCGGCACGATTTGCCGCCCCCCGGCCCCGGCCCGTTCCGGACGCTTGAGCGGTTCGACTCGTTATACCGCCTGCTGCGCAGGGGGACGGCGCGTCGGCCGGAGGACCGTTTTGGCAGTACACAGGAGCTGGCCGAGGAGCTCGTCGGCGTCCTGCACGAGATCGTCGCGGTCGACGAGAAGGCGCCCGCGCGCGGGCCGATGGTCAGCCGATGGTTCGCGCCGGCGCCCCCAGCGGTAGGGGTGGAGGAAGGCGCCGGGCTCCTAGCCAGCCTCCGCGTCGATCCGGACGATCCGGCGGCCCCCGGCCTTGACGCCCTGTCCGCCCGGCATTCTCCGGCGGACCTGGCCGACCGCCTCGAGGAATTCCAGCCACAGACCATCGAGGTGAAGCTGCGCCGGGTGCGGGCCGAGATCGACGCCGGGCGGCTGAACCGGGCTCGTGATCAGCTGCAAGTGCTCCGGACGGAGCACCCCCGGGAATGGCGTGTCCGCTGGTACGAGGGGCTCGCCGCGCTGGCGGCCGACGACGCGGGCGGTGCCCGGGAGCACTTCGACTGGGTCTACGCACAGGTGCCGGGTGAGCTGATGCCACGTCTTGCGCTTGGTCTCGCCCTGGAACGTGCCGGGGATCTGACGGTGGCCGCGCGGCTGTTCGACAGCGTGTCGGGCACTGACCCGTCGATAGCCGGCGCCGCGTTCGCGCTCGCCCGGTGCAGCGATGACCCGTCCGAGCGGGTGGACGCCTATGCGCGGGTTCCCACGAGCTCGCGGGCGTTCGTCACCGCTCGGATCCGCATGATCGAGATTCTGGTCGAAGTTGGGTCCGGCCGTGCTCCCACCGCAGCCTCGGTGCGGCGGGCCGGCAAGGTGCTGACGGATGCCGAGCCGGAGATCAGCCAGGACCAGCGGTATGCCCTGCGCCTGGCGGTGCTGGGGGCAGCCGCCCAGATGGTCGGCCCTGACGGCCCCGACGGCCCCGATGGCCCCGTCAGGAACGAGCCGGCAGCCGGGCACGCGCGGGCGGACAGGGCGTCGAGGGCAGACAGAGATGCGTGGGTAAACAGACGGGCGCGGGCGGCGACAGAAGCGTCGGCAGGCAGAACAGAGCCGCCATACGGGGAGACGCCGGATGAGGAGAAGCTGCCCGACACCGTGCTCGGGATCGAACTGCACGCCCGGGCGCTGAGCCTGGAGCAGGAACGGCTGTTGCGGCTGCGCGCCGCTCTGGCGACCACCAGGCAGGACCGGGTGCGGTTCGTCACGCTGGCGAACCAGGTCCGGCCGCGGACCTGGACGTGACCAGATCAGGGCGCGGCCGCTCGGGACGAGGCGGCTCAGAAAGGGCCGGTCGGGACAGTGCGGATCGGAGCGGAGCCGGCCGATGGGCCAGGCCCGTCAGGAGGCTTCAATGATTGATTTCACGTTCGACCTCTATCAGGACCCCTATCTCCCGCTCGACGCGACCGACGTGGACGCCCTCGTGACTATCACAGGGACGGGGAACGACCTGGGTACATCGGGCAGCGAGCATGCCCTGGTGATCATCGTGGACGCCTCCGGCTCAATGGGATATCCGTCCAAGAAGCTTGTGGAGGCAAAACGAGCGGCGGTGAAGGTCATCGCCGCCCTGCGTGAGGGCACCTCCTTCGCACTGATCGCCGGCACCGCCGCCGCACGGCAGATCTACCCGGAGTCGGGGCTCGCGGTCGCCTCCCCGCCGACCGTCCAGGCCGCCACCGCCGCCATTTGCAAGCTCGCGGCGGACGGCGGCACGGCCATCGGTAGATGGCTGACGCTAACCAACACCCTGCTGAGCCGGTCACCGGCGACCATCCGTCAGGCAATCCTGCTGACCGACGGGAAGAACGAGTCCGAGCCGGCCGAAGCGTTCAGGCAGGCGTTGCATGACTGCGAGGGCAACTTCCGCTGCGACTGCCGGGGGATCGGCGAGGGCTGGGTGGCCGACGAGCTGACGGCTATCGCCAGCACACTGCTCGGCACCGCTCTGGACATCCCCCGGCTCGAGCAGCTCGAGGAGGACTTCCTGGCGATCACGCGGGAGGCGGCGAGCCGGCAGGTGGCCGAGACCAGCCTGCGGGTCTGGCTGCCCTACCGGGCGCGGCTGCGCCAGCTGCGGCAGGTCCATCCGACCATCGACGACCTGACCGACCGCGGCAAGCCGGTCGATGGCAGCACCACAGCCTTTCCGGCCGGGTCCTGGGGGCAGGAGGTCCGGGAGTACCAGATCGGCATCGGCGGACTGGATCCCGTCGCCGAGGACAAGCCCAGCCGGGCCGGACGCGTCGACCTCGTGCGGGGCGACGTCGTTCTGGCCAGCAAGCACATCCTCGCCCACTGGACCGACGACTACTCTCTCTACACCCAGACCAGCCGGACGCTCGCCAAGTCGAAGGGGCAGACGGAGCTGGGCGAGGCCATCAACGCCGGCGTGCGAGCACTGCGGTCAGGCGATCTTTCTGCCGCCCTGGATCACCTGGAAAGGGCCGTCCGGCTTGCGCACGCTGCAGGCGACGAGAGGAAACTCGATCTGCTGCGGACCCTGGTGATCTTTGAGGACGCGGCGCGGGGAGCGGTCGTCCTGCGGTCCGACCTGCATGACTACGAGGCGCAGGTGGCTCTGCTCCGCTCGGCCTGGACCCGCGGGGTGGAACGTGACGAATGACCCGGTCACCGTGCCGTCCGGCGCCGGCGGCCGGCGGCCGGGTGGTGCATGCCCCCACTGCGGGGGCCGGCGGACGGCAGCCGACCGCTTCTGCCTGCGTTGCCGCTGTGAGTTCGCGACCGGCCGGATGCCGGCCGCGCTGCGGCTGGTCCCCCATTCCGCGACGGTGGCGCGATGGGAGGCACTTGTCGAGGCCGACCGGGCCTACTTCGACGACGGCAAGGCCGACGGGACGCGGTTCCCGGCCACGTTCCCGGCCAGGGCCGTCCCGCTGCGGGGGCGACGTGTCCTCATCGGCCGGCGTAACCGGTCTGCCGGCCCCACGGTGATCGATCTGTCGGCGCCGGTCGAGGATGAGGGCGTCTCGGTCGACCACGCTGTTCTCGAGCAGGTAGCGGACGGCTCCTATCAGCTCGTCGACCGAGGTTCACTCAACGGCACCCGGCTCAACGACGGGCGCGTGCCGCTGCCGGCGGGGCAGCCCGTGCCGGTTCGCAGCGGGGATCGGATCTTCGTCGGCGCCTGGACCCGTATCACGGTGCGCCAGCTCCCTTCCTGACCTCCCCGCCTCCCAACCCGCCAGCCCCGCTGGCCTTCCATCCTCGCCGGCTCTGCCGGTGCCGGCTGCCGGCCACACCAGCCAGATGCCGGCCGCTCGGCTGTCTTGCGTCGTCCCGTGTTGGAGACCGGTGGCTCATCAGCGGCCGTCACCTTCGGCGGGCCACCCGCGGTCGGTGGCAAGGGGACTCCGGCCGGGTCCCGGTAGGCGCGCGAGCCACCGGTGGTAGCTGCTGTCCCACCCGCCGCCGGAAGCCATGTACGCACGCAGGACCCCGTTCACGAACGCGACGAACTGGTCGCCATAACTGACCGGAGTCCCGATCCCGTACGGCTCGTCGAGAAGGGACAGCTCGGAGCCGAGAGCCTGGTCGAACGCGTTCGGCACCAGGGTGAGCAGCGGGTCCTGCGCGACCATACCCGCCAGGATGCCGTCGTCAGTCGCAATGGCGTCGACCTCACCGCGCTGGAGCGCGACCAGGCAGCCTGCGGCGGAATCGCGCGTGCGTACCCCGCGGCTGAGCCAGGCCAGGCCTTTCAGCTTGGCATACGAGGTGCTGTCGGACGAGGTGCAGACGGTGTGGCCGGCCAAGTCCGCGATACTGCCGAAGCCCGCGTTGCGGCGTACCAGGAGCCCGAGATGCGACTCGTAGTAGACGCCGGAGAACCTCACCGGATTCTTCTGGTCCTCCTTGCGGTCGCAGGCGATCGTGTATGTGTCGACGACGATGTCGTCGGCCGGCTCCACGGCGGCTTTCTGGATGTTCAGGACCGTCGGACGGTCTCCCAAATCGACGGCCTGGAAATGGACGGTATTCGTCGCCGTCCCGAAGAGCGCGACGGCGACCGCCTTTGCCAGGTCGACGTCGAAACCGACGAGCTGCAGTGTCCGCCAGTCCATCGAGCCGAAAGGCGGGTCGTCCACGCCGATACCGACCCGCAGGAACCCGCGGCGCCTGATCTTCTCCATGGGCGAGCCTGCGGGCATCGCGCCGCCAGCTGCCGGCATCGGGGTCAGTGGAGCCACGCTCGACCGCACCGGCCGGCCGTCCGCGCATCGGTCCGGTGGGCTGGTCGCGGCCGCTGCGCCGGGCCCCGTGGGCGCGGCGCTGGCCGACGCGGCCGGTGACGGCAGCGCGTCCGGCGGCAGGGAGAGGCCGGCGGTGGAACAGCCGGCCGCCACCAGCAGCGCCACAGCCAGGCTGACGAGAAGGTGGGCACGCCCGCCGACTCGCCGTCTACCCGTGGCGCTGACGCGGGCACGGGCCTGCTCTCGGGAAGGCCGAGTTCCTGCAGCACCGGTGGACGTGCCAGGTGCGGGCCGCTCGGCCCCACTGCCGGGTCGCCTCACCGAGCGTACTCCCGCTGCCTGCGCCAGATCCCGGTCAGCGTGAGGACGGCTGCCACGACCATGCCCAGGACACTGGCCCACCCGAGCCAGTCCAGCGGCGGCGAGACTGCGTTCATCCGTGCACGCAAGCCTTTCTGGTGCTGGTCGACGATGGCGGCAAGCTGGTTGTCCAGCTGGGCAAAGGCGGGCTCTTCGCCATCCACTGTCAACTGGGCAGCGTTCGCGAGGTAGTTCGGCGCGCTTTTCCCACCGTCCTGGCGGCCCGGCGTCGATTCCGGCGAGGCATCCGGATTGGCCAGCACGCGGATAACCCTGGCGTGGGCGTGCAGCCATCCGGTGACGTTGTCCGTCACGGCCTGCCGGTCAGCCGCCGGGAGCCGGGCGAGGGCGGCAACGAGTGCTCCCTGCCGCCCGTCGCCGAGGCTGCCCCGGGGCAGCGGATCACCATTCGGCCGGTAGCCAAGGCTGCGGACCGCGTCGTCGAAGTTCTTTTCATAGGGGTTGGCGTCATTCAGGGAGATCAGAGAGAGGTTCTCGTCCGCGTGCGCGCGTAGAATCAGCGATCGTGCCTGGGTGAGCAGCGTCGTGGGCGCATAGCCGTGTTCCCCGGCGGCAATGACTCGGGATCGTTCTATTCCCGCCCCGGTGAACACCGCGGTGACTGCCACCAACAGGACGGCGGCGCCCGCGAGCGCCCGCAGATCGAGGATCCGGTTGGTCCGCCGGAACAGCAGCACCTGAACGCCGAGCATTGTCAGGCACCCGGCGCCCAGCAACACCGCGAGGACCGCCACGGCTGCGGCGTCGGTGGCCCGGCGGGTCTGCCGGGTGAGGTCGTCGGAGGCCACGGCCACCAGCTGGTCCGCGACCGGGGTGATCGACTCCCGCATCAGCTCGGAGGCGCGTTTGAGGTACGCCTGGGCCACCTGCTGCCCGTTGCGGTTGTCCGCCCGCGCCGTCGCGACCAGGTCGACGTAGGTGGGAAGGTAGCTCTGCAGCGCGTCGAGGAGGGTCCCCTCACAGCGGGACGTGGCGCCGGCGCTGATGCCTCTGGCTGTGCCGGTGCCCGTGCCGGTTGAGATGCTCGCGTCGGCGCCGATACCGGCGCCCGTAGCTGGGGCTGGGGACCGGCGCGGCTGCGGGCAGGGCTGATGGCCGAGCTGATGGAGGCTGGAGATCGTCCGTGCGGCGTCGGCGAGGCTGTTGGTCACCGACGTCGTCTGAGTCCGGCCCCGGTCGTAGGCGTCGCGCGCCGGCTTGCCCGTCACCAGGCCAAGGTCCAGGGTGATCTCGTCGAACACCAGTGCCGCCGAGTTGGCGTCCGCGAAGGACAGGTCCGCCCGGACCCGCTGGGCGTCGATCAGGAACCCGGTCCGCTCGCTCGCCGTCCGCAGCGCCGCATGACGCGTGGATAAGACGGCCGCGGTCGCGCCGGCTGCCAGGGCAAGAACGACCACCACGGCCAGCATGGCGAGGCCAAGTTGACGCGGGGCATCCGCCCACTGCGACCAGCGCATCGTGGCGTGGCGCCACGCCGCCCCGCTCGTGCCGGACCCCTGGCTGGGGCTCCCGGCTGTCGCCTCCGGCCGGTCACGTTCGGCCTTCGCGACGTCTGCCCAGGTCATCCGCGCTCATCCAGTAGGCATACTGATCATGCTACGGAATGATAACAGTAAGTACCATCACTAATGTCCATCTTCGTCCAATGGTGTCTGTCGGTGCCGACTTTCGCCGTCGACCAGCGGGCAGCCACGCACGGTCCGGGGGGAGCGGGCGCAGCGCGACGCGTTCGACCCCTCGAATACCGCCAGCGGGGCGGCGCCGAGGGGAACGGAAACCAGCAGCCCGCCTACCCCGCCGTCATGGCCAGCAGCGCTGCGCGCGGTGCGTGGCTGGCTGACTCTCTGGCTCGGGTTTCGCCACTGGTGGCAGGCCTGGTCACCGGCGCCCCCAGCCACTGACTTCCAAGCACCACTGGACGCAGTCGCCGCCGGTCACGGTCTGCGTCTCTACCTCCCACCTTGATCTAACAAAATACCGATAGTCGCACGAGTGGCAGCGCGAGGGAGGGCGCTCCGGCTCAAACCCGACAATACACAAGTGGCTCCGGTCGACGATCATGCTGTCCGCCAGAAGCGGCGACGGCCTCGAACCCCGCCATCTTTGAACGAGTTTGTATACCTGACGGAATCCGTATACCTGACGGATCGTGATGCCTGCTACCCGGCGTCACCACCGCCAGTGAGCCAGAGCCGAAATCGTGACAGGCTCAGGTCGCCGGCGATGAGATGCACGGCGCGGACCCCGCACTACGCGACTGGTTGGAAGAACTCACGTTCTCCCCGGGCAGCAGCTCGTCGAGGAGTCGCGGGCAGACTGGCGTCTTGTCCGTGGTGACCTCCACCGGCCGACCCCCGTGCGCCAGTGCCTGACCGAACAACCGGCGGACAACGGCCTGATCGCCTCGGCCATCAGGATGACCCCCCGCCTCCTGACCGACTGGGCAGGCTGCGGTGGCAACCCGGCGGGGGACGCCATCGCCTGAGCGCCCGGGTCTGCGGGCGAGGTCCACGGTCTACCGTGGCCCGCCGGGCTGCTCCGGTGGTCAGACGCTCACGGAGTAGGAGGAATATTCCGGGCGCGTATTGTCACAATTTGATTTCGAGCAATAATCAGGTGACTGCCGGGTAGTTCGCGACGTTTCGTACGGTCTGGTGAGCGAGAGAAGAGCGGCTCCTGCAGGCAGAGATCATCCGTGAGAGATGTGTCGTGCGACCCGAACGCGCCTACGAATCCCTCGAACACGCGGCCGTCGGCCAGCTCCACCGAGAGGAAAGGCGGACGGCCGGCAACCACCCTGGTCAACACGCTGTTCCAAACCGATCCTGGTGATACCCGAGCCCGAAAGCCACGGATGATCATAAATGCCGCGGCCGTGGCAACTGCCCCGGAGAGCAGGAGCGCGGAGAACACCGACAGCAGTGCCTGCCAGGGGTGTTCCGTCAGATACAGCTGATTCCGCGCGGCCAGCTCCGGCAGGTTTACGAAGACTCCTGGCAGCACCTGGCCCAGACCCAGGACGCCGCCGCAGGCCAGGCAGCTGGATCCGATACCCACGCATACGAGGTCCACGACTTCAAGGAGCTGTCCGCGGGGAGGCCGGACGTTCCGCGTCTCGACGATCCGGATATGGAGATAGCCGGGAACAGTGACGAGCAGGAAGATGACGAGCGCCGCGAGGCTGGTCGGAGGCACTGGAAACAATACTGCCGGCCACCGGCTCCCTCAGGAGCCTGGGGGTGAGGGTGGGGGCGCGGGCTGCACCTCGGCGTCGGGAATCCGGTCAGGTGGCACCCCGGGATTGCTGATCACGACTGGCCCCCGTGTTTCCCTGTCGTCGTCGAACATCGATTCTTCGTCATCGGTTTCGCCCAGCGGTTCGAACCCGTCGTTTACCGGTTTCTTCACTCGTCCCTCCCCAGGAGGCGATGATGGTCGCGGAAGTGTCGAGACAAGCCTTGCACAGCCGGTCGAGGGAGGTCGAGGTCAGATGGCGGCACATCGTTCGGTCCGTCCGACGCCCGCGATCAGCCGCACCACCACCCGTCTCACCTTGCGCCTCGAACACTCGGGGCGGGCGGTCCGTGCGTTGCTCCTCGACGGCGACGGGCATCCGATCGCCCGGCAGGAGATCGACCTGGCAGCGGAGCGTGTGCGGCTGCGCGAAGCGACACGCCTCGGCGAACGCCTGTGGTGGCAGATCGCACCCGCCGCGCCCGCGGTCCGGACTGGTGCGGCCCGACGAAGAGCCGACAGAGTAGGAGCCTGGCTAGGAGAGGTGCTCCTGGACGGCGTCGGGCGACGCTTGCTCGAGAGCGCCCCGGTGACCGTGTGCATCTGCTTTGCTGCCGCCGACCAGGAACTCGCCGGGCTGCCCCTTGAACTTGCCCGGATCGGGGAGACGAGACTGGTGGATGCCGGCGTGACCATGGTGTGGACGCCGGTCGACACCGCAGAGACCTCAGACATCTCCGGCACGTCGGACACCTCGGGCGCGTCAGCCATCGACACCGACTTCGGCACTCCATCGCTCGCGGCGGGGCGGCCACGGATACTGGCCGCGTTCGCCTCGCCGGACGGCCTTCCACCACTCGCGTCACGCCAGGAGCGGGTGGAGCTCGAACAGATGCTGCGCGCCTCGCGGGTCACGCCGAACGACCTCACGATGATGCACAACGGCGTGACGCGTCGGCGGCTGGCCGACGCGGTCAGCCGGTCCCTCGCCGGTGCTGGTGGATTCAACGTCGTGCATCTTGCCGGGCACGGGTCACCGGACGGACTGTTCGTCGAGGACGAGACCGGGGCCCCGGACTTGCTCGACCGGCACGCCCTGATGGATATCCTCGGTCCCCTCCGCGGTCGCCTTTCGGTGCTGGCCCTGGGTGCGTGCGCGCTCGCCGGGCGGGCCACCACCGGTCCCCACCGTGAAAAGCCCCCGCTCGCCGTGGAGCTGGCCGTCGGCCTCGATGCTGTTGTCGTCGCGTTCCGCTTTCCTGTCGACGACGCGTTCGCCCGGTCGTACCATCGCGCGCTGTTGCAGAACCTTGTTCTGGGCGAGCCGGTCGACCGCGCTGCCGAGACTGCTGCCCGGCTCGGCGAGCAGGCACCGCCATCGCTCTCCTCCGTGTCCCAAGCACTCCGCTGCAGCGCACCGATGGTGGTCCTCCCACCAGCCCAGCTCCGCGCCCGTCCCGGTACGGCCCGCTGCTCCCCGAGCAGCCCCACCACACCCGCCGGCCCTCTGCGGACGGTCGGGAGCGCAGCTCTTCCGCCACAGCCGGAGATCTTCGTGGGCCGAACGGCGGCAATGCGGCGCGTCCGTCGGAGGCTCGACGGCGGAGCCCCCCCGGGATCTTTGATCCTCTTCACCGGCATGCCGGGGGTCGGCACGTCCACCATGCTGTTGGAGACCGCTCACGACCTGCTTGCCGAGCGCATGCCGGTGGTGTGGTGGGACGCGGGGGAGGCGCGCAACGCTCCCGTCCCATCACTGAGGCAGGTACCCGCCGGCGATGTCGTCGTGTGCGTGGACAATGCCGAAGCCCTGCTTGACGAGACGGGCGCATGGCTCGACCACCGCTGGCTGGAGGCGTTGAACGGTATCTCCGGTCGCCCCGGTGTGCGGCTGCTCCTTGCGTCCTCGGTTCTACCTGTACTTTGCCCGGCGCACTCCTCCATGGTCGAGACACTGTTTCCGCTCGACGATGGCGAGGCGGGTGTACTCATCCGGGAACTGCCCGGCTTCGGGTCGCTGCGGAGGCGGCGTGACCAGCTACCCGCGACGGTGGCCCAGGCAGCGCGCGCCGCCGAGTCGGACGCGGCTGGTCATCCTGGCTTGCTGCGCATTCTGGACACCCTCGCAACGGACGCGGCGCGGCGGGCGGGCGGGCCGGCCTTTCCCACCTCCGGCGAAGAGGCAAGGGGCGATGAGCCCGTTGCCGCCGCCAACGCGGCCGTCGAGGCCTGGGCGGGTGCCCTCCTCGCGAGGGCACCGTCGAGCGCGGTCGCGCTGGACTACCTGGCGGCGGTCGAGCAGGATGATCGCCGCGAGCCCGTGCTCGTGGTGAACTGGCCCGATCTGTGGGAGCGGCACTTTCCCGACGCCGAGGTGCCCGACCTGATGGAGGCTCTCGCGCTGCCTGTCCGCGCCGGCCTCGTCCAACCGCCCACGGCCGGAACGGATCATGTCTACCGGGTCCATCCCGCAGTCGTCCGTGCGGCTCGCGGCCGGCGAATTCCGGCGGGCGCCGTGGACGTCGAATTCGGCGCCTTCTGGTATGCCGCCTTCGCCTTCGCCTGCAATCGCGAAGACGAGGACGGTCTCGCGCCCATCCTTTACACGGCGCGGCACGCGCTGCCCTATCTGCTGCGACAACGGAACACGCATGTCGCGGTGGAGGTGTGCGAGAGCCTGGCTCGTGACTCCTCTCACCCGACCGACACCTATCTGCGTGCGGTCGTCGACGAACTCGTGACAATATGTCAGGACACTGCCGCGGAGCACGCTGCCCTGGCGCTCTGGGCCACGGTCACCTCCCGGCGCACACCGGACAGTGCGCTGGCCGACCTCCGGCGTATCGCGGCGGATACGCACAGCGGTACGCGGCGGCGTGCCGCGGTCAACCACACGATCAGCACCGTCCTGCGTGACCGCGGCCATTATGACCAGGCGGTCTGGCACGCCGACGAGGCGCGCGCCCTTGCTCGGCAGGCGAATCTGGGACCCTGGACCGTGCTGGCGCTCGACGTGGCGTGGTTGGAGGTGGCGAGCCGCGCCGGATGGAGCGCATCCCTCAACGCCGTTCTCCAGGGCCTTCGAGAGCAGCTGCCCACCGGCTCGGAGAACGCCCGGCCAGAGGCCGTCCACCCGGACGACGTGCGCGGCTCCCTGCTCACGGAGGTGGTCCGCTCGTCCGTCGCGCTGGGTCAGTGGCAGGAAGCGCTGGAGGCCGTCGACGAACACCTGCGGATCCTGCGCAGGCGCCGAGCGCGAAGGCACGAGGTGGCTGTCGTCTCCTTCAACCGCTACGGTCCGTTGCTGCGGCTTGGGCGAACCGCGGAGGCGGAACAGACCCTGCTCTTCTGCCGGCGGATCTTCGATGCCGAACGCGATATACCTCGGGTCGGGAACGTCCTGGCGGCACTCGCCGAACTCGAGGATCGAGCCGGACGTCTCGAGAGCGCCGTGGATCTTGCTCGGGACGCGCTCGCCACTCGTTATCGCGCGAAGGTGGCCTCCGCCATCGCGCGTAGCCATTTCAATCTCGCGTATGCCACGAGGCGGGCGAACGGGAATACCACCGAGGCGGTCGTTCATCGTCTCGCCGCCCTCCTGATCTGGCGCCTGTGTGGAGAGAGCATCTCCGCCGAGCGGATCCGTGCCCTTGCCCTCGATCTTCGCGCTCAAGACCTGCATGACGGCGGCAGTGGGTGTGATCAGACGATCCATGCGACGGCCGAGGCCCTCGACCGTACTCAACCCGGCCTGGCGAGACAGTTCGAGAAGCTCATATCCCGCCTCGGACCACGCGACGGCGCCGACCAGCATGCCCGTGATCTTGTTGAGGAGGCGCGTGCGCTCGACGACGACGTCGTGTACCAGACCGCCGCGCTGCAGGAGGCCTGGCGCCCGCTCGTCAGGGTGGCGAGACAGGTGCGCGAGGGGGACGAGGCCGCGCGGGAGCCTCTTGTACGGCGGTTGCACCAGATCGTGGACAAGGAGCCAGCCACGCGAGCCGTCGTCGACGCGCTGCTCGCCTTCCTGGGAGGCAGTACGGCCGTTGTGCCCGACGACATCCTCGACTTGGCGGACCGGGCGGTGGTAGCGATGCTTTTCGACACCGGCGCGGCGGCCGATCCCACGAAGTCCGGCGTGAAGTCACCAAGCCGCAGCGACTTCAGCTTGATGTTGAAGGGGCTCGCCGACCCCAGCCGGGACGGGTCCCCGCCCGAGGCAGCCTTATAGCCGCGGACATCCCGCAGGCCGCAGAGCGCCACAGAGGCGGGGAACGACTCCGGCCTCTCACTGAAGCCGGCCCGGAGCTGGCGCAGCACGCTGATCAGGCTCTGGCCGCGCAGCGCGTCGATTTCGTCGAAGAACAGCACCAGCGGTCGCGGACACGTCCTCGCCCACGCCGAGAGCGCACGTCTGAGCGGGTTTTCCGCGGACAGGTCCGGCCACGGGGGCGGGCGGAGGCTCTGCGGTGTGCCCGTCCCGGAAGGCACGGGTCACTGCCGTCCAGTCCCCGGGATCGTCCGGGCCGTGCCAGGTCAGCTGCCGGGCGGCGTCCACCGGGGTATGCGCGTCGGGGCCGTAAGCCCAGGTTCCCCGGTGCGGTTTGAGGGCCATGACAAACGGCAGTCCCGCCCCGGTCAGCTCGGCACGGAACCCGCCATGGTCGCCATAGGCGCAGTCGGCCACCACCGCCCGGAAAGCCACCCCGGCCCGGCGGGCCACATCGGCCGCGATCTGCAGCTTCGTCTGGAAACCCGGATCGCCTTTCCCCTGCGGGAAATGATGGGCAGGGGTGTAGGGGCGGGCGTGCAGCGGATAGTAGACACGTTCGTCTGCCCACAGGGTGCTGACCGTGACCACGCCGTTGTCGGTCTTGCCGTACCGGCCCAGCCACTGCCGGCCCACATGCGCGGTGGCCGTGCCGTCCTTACGGTCCCCGGAGCCGTCGATGACCAGCACCCCGTCCGGGTGCGCGGCGGTGCGTGGATCGGCTTGGAGTAGTTCCACCCGCCGGGTGTTGACCTTCTCCGGGTCCCACACCGACTCCGACAGGAAGAACTGCAGCCGCTGCACCGCCGGATGCCCCGCGCCCACCATCGGCTCGGCGCCCGCCAGGCAGGTCAACGTCTTGTTCCGGTCCCGCGGAGCCAGCAGCCCGGTCAGGTACTCCCGAAACCCCCGCCGCTGACCCAGCGCCGAGAACACCTCGTCGAACCGGGCTGCGTAGTCCTCCAACGGCCCTGGTGCTGGCGGGCAGGGCAAACGTCTGGTCATCGTCAGGCCTTCTCGCCTCGGAGACAACCAACAACACAGACCTACCCACCACACCCTTGATCCAACGAACTACCATTAGTCCGGGCGCCTGCGGCAGCCGTGACAACGCCGGGACCATGTAGTGGAAGTCAGGGCGGCACGGACCCGCCGTGTTGAACCGCCGCACCACCGGACATCCCCTCCGCCGCCTCCGGATCGGTCCTGTCACGCCCATCCTATGGTTCAATGCCGTTTAGCTTAGATTGATCTTTGGTTGTCACAACGGTCGGACGTGTCCGGCGTGCCGGTGGGCCGGGCGGTGGTTTGGTCACGGTTCGTGGCTTCGACGGTGACACCGGAGCAGGTGTCGGTGGGTGTGCTGGTG
>NZ_JANEZT010000134.1 GCF_025403405.1 Frankia tisae | reverse complement strand
GAACAGGGCGGTCCGCAGCGTCGTTGAGGTGGGCGGGTAAGCGTGCCGGCGGACGTGGCGTCCGCCTCTGGCAGACTGGCAGCAGAACGGCTCCGGTTCACGCCCTCCAGCCCGGACGGCGACCCGGCGGCCACATCGAAAGAGGGACCATGAAGGCTGATATCCACCCGACCTACCACGAGACGACCGTGACCTGTACCTGCGGGAGCGTCTTCACCACCCGCAGCACGAAGGAGAACGGCGTCGTGAACGCCGAGGTCTGCTCGCAGTGCCACCCGTTCTACACGGGCAAGCAGAAGATCCTCGACGTCGGCGGGCGGGTCGAGAAGTTCGAGCGCCGGTTCGGCCGGCGGCGCCCCGGCGAGAAGGTCGGCGGCGCGAAGTAGTGCGGCCACGGCGCCCGTCCGGATCCCCGGGCGGGCGCCGTTTGCGTCCGGGGCGGGGCAGGTAGCGCCGTCCCGCCGAACCTGGCTCCCGGAGCTGTGCGGCGTCCGGGACCGTGACGTGCGAAGAGGAACCACCATGACGTCCCCGCTCGACGGCCTCGTCGCGGAGCACGCCGAGATCGAGGGGCAGCTCGCCGATCCGGCGGTGCACAACGACCCCGCGAAGGCCCGTGCCCTCAGCCGCCGCTACGCGCAGCTCGCCCCGGTCGTCGATCTGGCCCGGGAGCTCGAGCGGGTGGAGGGCGACCTCGCCACCGCCCGCGAGCTCGCCGCGGAGGACACGTCGTTCCGCGGCGAGGTCAACGATCTCGACGCCGAACTCGTCGGACTCAACGAGCGGCTGCGTGCCTACCTGGTCCCGGTCGATCCCGACGACGCCCGGGACGCCATCCTCGAGGTCAAGGCCGGCGCGGGCGGTGAGGAATCGGCCCTGTTCGCCGGCGACCTGCTGCGGATGTACCTGCGCTACGCGGAGCGCCGCGGCTGGAAGACCGAGATCCTCGACGCCAACCCGTCCGATCTCGGCGGTTACCGCGACGTCAGCGTGGCGGTGAAGGCGCGCGGCTCGGCGCCCGGCGACGGCGTCTACGGCCGCCTGCGTTTCGAGGGCGGGGTGCACCGCGTCCAGAGGGTGCCGGTGACGGAGTCCGCCGGGCGCATCCACACCTCCGCCGCCGGGGTCCTGGTGCTTCCCGAAGCGGAGGAGGTCGATGTCGAGATCGACGCAAATGACCTGCGCATCGACGTGTTCCGCTCGTCCGGACCCGGCGGGCAGAGCGTGAACACCACCGACTCGGCGGTCCGGATCACCCACGTCCCGACCGGCCTGGTGGTGTCCTGCCAGAACGAGAAGAGCCAGCTGCAGAACAAGGAGTCCGCGCTGCGGATCCTGCGCGCCCGGCTGCTCGGCGTCGCCCGGGAGAAAGCCGAGTCGGAGGCGTCGATGGCGCGGGCCAGCCAGGTCCGCACCGTGGACCGCTCGGAGCGGGTGCGTACCTACAACTTCGCCGAGAACCGGATCAGTGACCACCGGGTCGGTTACAAGGCGCACAACCTCGACCAGGTGCTCGACGGCGAGCTCGACGAGGTGCTGGACGCGCTCGCCGCCGCCGATCTGGAGGCCCGGCTGGCCGCCCAGGCGTCATGATCGGCCCGTCGGTGACCCGCGGGCCCGCCGCGGCCCTCGCGCCGCAGCTCGCGCAGGCCGCCGAGCGGCTGCGCGCGGCCGGGGTCGCCAGTCCCCGGGCCGACGCCGAGCAGCTGGCCGCGTTCACCCTGGGGATCTCCCGATCCCGGCTGGTGGGAGTCGACGAGCTGCCCGCGCAGGCCGCCGCACACCTCGACGAGCTCGTGGGCCGCCGTGCCCGACGTGAGCCGTTGCAGCACCTGACCGGCCTCGCCGGGTTCCGCTACCTCGACCTCGCCGTCGGCCCCGGGGTGTTCATCCCGCGCCCGGAGACGGAGTCCGTCGTCGGCTGGGCCATCGCCGCGCTGGCCTCGCCGCCCGCGCTGGCCTCGCCATCCGGGCCGTCCCTGGAGCCGCGCGGGCCGGTGTGCGTGGATCTGTGCGCCGGGTCCGGGGCGATCGCGCTGTCCCTGGCCGGAGAGGTGCCCGGCGCCCGGGTGCACGCCGTGGAGGTGGACCCTGCGGCGCTGGGCTGGCTGCGGCGTAACGTTGCGGCGAGCCAACTTCCGGTCACGGTTCACGAGGCCGACGTCACCGCCGCGCCCACCGCGTCGCTCGCCCGGCTGGCCGGGTCGGTCGACCTGATCGTCAGCAATCCGCCGTATCTTCCGGATGCCGACCGCGACGAGGTGGAGCCCGAGGTGGGCGAGCATGATCCGCCCCGGGCGTTGTGGGGTGGGGCGGACGGGCTTGACGTGGTGCGTGCCGTTGTCGCGCTGGCGGCCCGGCTGCTGCGCCCCGGGGGCCTGCTCGTCGTCGAGCACGCCGACGGTCACGGCGCCGCCGCGCCGGGCCTGCTGCGCGCCGACGGGCGGTGGATGGACGTGGCCGACCATCCCGACCTGGCCGGGCGGGACCGCTTCGTCAGCGGCCGTCGCCAGGCCGGTGGCGGGGAGCGAGCGACAGGGGAGGAGGGGTGATGCAGCGCTTCGACTGTTCCGATGAGGCCGAGCGGACCCGGGGGCTGGATGCGGCGGTCGCCGCCGTGAGCCGAGGCGAACTGGTGGTGCTGCCCACCGACACGCTGTATGGCCTGGGCGCCGATGCGTTCGACCGGGAGGCGGTGGCCTCACTGCTCGCCGCCAAGGGGCGCGGGCGGAACATGCCCGTCCCGGTCCTGGTCGGCTCCTGGCGCACCCTGGACGGGCTCATCGACCGGATGACTCCGCAGGTCTCCGACCTGATCTCGGCGTTCTGGCCGGGTGGGCTGACGCTCGTGGTCCGGCACGCCGGGTCGCTGCGCTGGGATCTCGGCGAGGGGCGGGGCACCGTGGCGGTGCGGATGCCGCTGCACCCGGTGGCGATCGAGCTGCTGGGTCGGACCGGGCCGATGGCCGTGTCCAGTGCGAACATCAGCGGTCAGCCGCCGGCGACCACGGCGGACGAGGCGGTCGACCAGCTCGGCGGCGCCGCCGAGGTGTACCTCGACGGCGGGCCGTGCCCGGCGGCGGTGCCCTCGACCATCGTCGACTGCACCGGCGAGGTGCCGGTCGTGGTCCGCAGCGGCGCCGTCGGTCTTGACGCGTTGCGCGAGATCCTGCCCCTCGTGCGGGAACCGGCCGCGCGTTGAGCCGGCCCTGAGCCGGCCCGAGTGGAGGGCTGTGCCGGCGCAGAGGACCATTGGTCCCGATCGGGCGGCACGAGCGCAGGAGGTAGGTACGCCATGAGCACCCCGTTCTGGGGCCCGGACTTCGACCAGCTCGCCGACACGGATCCGGACATCGCCGGTGTGGTGCTCGACGAGCTGGCTCGGCTGCGCGGGGGCCTGCAACTCATCGCGAGCGAGAACCTCACGTCGCCGGCGGTGCTCGCGGCGTTGGGCTCGACGCTGTCGAACAAGTACGCCGAGGGTTATCCCGGTCGGCGGTACTACGGCGGTTGCCAGGTGGTGGACCGGGCCGAGGAGATCGGCATCGCCCGGGCGAAGGAGCTTTTCGGCGCGGAGCACGCCAACCTGCAGCCGCATTCCGGCGCGTCGGCGAACTTCGCGGTATATGCGGCGCTGCTGACCCCGGGCGACACGGTGCTGGCGATGTCGCTGCCGCACGGAGGCCACCTCACCCACGGCAGCAAGGTGAGTTTCTCCGGGAAGTGGTTCGACGTCGTCGCCTACGGCGTACGCGAGGACACCGAGCTCATCGACTACGACCAGGTGCGCGATCTGGCCCGCCAGCACCGACCCAAGATGATCATATGTGGGGCGACTGCCTACCCGCGCCTGATCGACTTCGCCGCTTTCCGATCCATCGCCGACGAGGTCGGCTCGTGGCTGATGGTGGACGCGGCTCACTTCATCGGGCTGGTCGCGGGCGGCGTGATCCCCAGCCCCGTGCCGTACGCCGACGTCGTCAGCTTCACCACGCACAAGGTGCTGCGCGGCCCCCGCGGCGGAATGATCCTCGCACGCGAGGAGCTGGCCGCGCGCATCGACAAGGCGGTGTTCCCGTTCAGCCAGGGGGGGCCGTTGATGCATGCGGTGGCGGCGAAGGCGGTCGCGCTGCGGGAGGCGGCCACCCCCGCCTACGCGCAGTACGCTCGCCAGGTGGTGGCCAACGCGCAGGTGCTGGCCGAGGGCCTGGCCGCCGAGGGCATCCGGCCGGTCGCCGGGGGCACCGACACCCACCTCGCGCTGCTCGACCTGCGCGAGCTCGGGGTCAGCGGCCGCGATGCCGAGGCCCGCTGCGACGCTGCCGGCATCACCCTGAACAAGAACGCGATCCCCTACGACCCGCAGCCGCCGGCGGTCTCCTCCGGAATCCGGGTGGGTACTCCCGCCGTCACCACCCAGGGCATGGGGGAGAGCGAGATGAAGGAGATCGCCGGGCTGATCGCCCGGGCGGTGCGTGATCCCGCCGGGGCGGCGGACGTCGCCGCGGGCGTGGCCACGCTCGTCGAACGGCACCCCGCCTACCCGCGGTAGCCAACCGCGGGTTTTCCAGGTTCCACCACATCCGGGTCGGCAGTGGGAGATACCCGACGGTGCGCGAGTACCTGCTCGTCTTCGTGGTCTCGGCGGCGGTGACGTTCCTCGCCACGCCGCTGGCCCGGTCCTTCGCCATGCGCATCGGCGCCGTCGCCGGGGTCCGCGACCGTGACGTCCATGCGATCCCGACGCCCCGGCTCGGCGGCCTCGCGATGCTCGCCGGCCTCTATGCCGGGCTGGAGGTGGCCGACCGGCTGCCGTTCCTGTCCGTCGTCTCCCAGGACTGGTCGGAGACCCGGGCGGTGCTCATCGCCGGCACGCTGATCTGTCTGCTCGGGGTCGCCGACGACCGGTGGGAGCTGGACTCCCTGACCAAGCTCGCCGGCCAGGTCGCCGCCGCCGGCATCATGGTGCTGCTCGGCGTCCAGTGGTCGTTCGCCATCGACCGCAACAGCGAGACCACGCTGAGCCTCGGGCCGGAGACCGCCGTCCCGCTGTCGATCCTCGTCACCGTCGTGCTGATCAACGCGATGAACTTCATCGACGGGCTCGACGGGCTCGCCGCCGGGGTCGCGGCGATCGCGTCGCTGGCGACGTTCTACTTCGCCTACGAGATCGCGGTGATCGACGGCTTCTACCGGGCCTCGCCCGCGGCGCTGCTCGCCGCGGTCACCGCCGGGGTGTGCGTCGGGTTCCTGCCGCACAACTTCAATCCGGCCCGGCTGTTCATGGGCGACTCCGGCTCCATGCTCATCGGCCTGCTGTCGGCCGCCTCGATGATCTCCGTCACCGGACAGGTCGCCTACGGGGGTTACGCTGGACCCTCGCGGTCGTACCCGTCGCTGATCCCGTTGGCGATCCCGCTGGCCGTCCTCGCTGTTCCCTTTCTCGACCTCGGGCTCGCGATCATCCGGCGCACGCGGGCGGGGCGATCGCCGTTCGCGGCCGACAAGATGCATCTCCACCACCGGATGCTGGAGATCGGCAATTCGCACGTGAGGGCGGTTTTGTTCATGTATTTCTGGGCGGCTCTGGTCGGGTTCGGCGGTGTCGCCGCATCGTTCTCCGCCTCCCCGCTGCCGATCCTCGTCGCCACCGTCGGGGTCGGGCTCGCGGCGCTGCTCGCGCTGCTGGTCCGCACGCAGAAGTCGGCGCGCGCATGATCGTGCCGGCGGCTCGGGTGATCCGGCTCGGCCTCGTTCTCACGCTCGCGCTGGCGGTGCCCGCCGTGGCGATCTCCGCGGGGACGGGCGGTGGGACCGGCGCGCTGAGCGCGGCGCTGGGGCTCGCCATCGTCGTCGCGTTCTTCACCATCAGCAAGCTGGCGGTGGGCGCGGTCGCGCGCCGGGCGCCGCACCTGCTGCTGCCCGCCGCTCTTGGCACCTACGCGCTGAAGATCGCAGTGCTCGGGGTGGTGCTGCTGGGGCTCCAGGACAGCTCGACGCTCGACCTGCCGACCTTCGCCTGGTCGATCTTCGGCGGTGTCTTCGCCTGGATGGGCGCGGAACTGTGGGTCGCAACCCACACCCGGGTGCCCTTTTTCGACCCGGACCGCCCCGGCGCCTGGGACGCCACGCGGCGACCGCCGACGCGATGAGCGATCCCGTTCCGGGACCGGCCGGTGACGGCACGCGGCGGCGCGGGCCCGATGGTGGGCCGCCTGAAAGTGCCAGAACCCCGCAGGTGTCCGGCCGTCCGCCCCGGCAGCGTGCCGGGGGTGGGCACCACCCCGGCGAGGCATGGAACGTCTTCGGAACTCTGATCGCGGGGATGGCGTTCTGGGGACTGGTGGGCTTCGGTGCCGACCGGCTGTTCGGCTTCCGGGCGCTGTTCCTGCCCATCGGCCTCGCGGTCGGCATGGCGGCCGCCATGTATCTGGTCATCTACCGGTTGACCCAGCGCTAGCCCGGTTGGTCGGGGGTCGTTCGCCCCTTTTATCGGAGTTGGTGGGGACGTTCCGGTTGTCCCGTTCGCTACCTCCCGTTGGTCCCGGCGGTCCCGTTCCGAATGGACCGGGGCGTTCCCTCCCGTGGACCTGTCTATCCAGCCATTCCCGGCTGTTCCATGGGTGCGGTCGGTCCGAATCGCCGCGATCTCCCGGTCACCGGGAAAACGTGCGGCGACCGCGCACCGATCCCACCGGCGGCAACCATGACCTGCCAGGTCATCGACGCCGCGGACGAAATGGGTAAGAGTGGGCGCAGGCGGTGGACCGCCGGGAGGGAGTGGTGAGATGACCGCAACCCGTGCACGTCCCGTGCACCGCGCTGGGCGGCGGCCCACAGGTGGGCGCCGGCGCGAACTGGACGTCATGAGGTGGTCACGCTATGTGGAAACGTCATCAACGGAGCGAAACCCGCGGACAACGCGCACATGAACCAGGGTGAACCTCGAAGCGAGTTGGTGCCTGTGGCGCGCCGGTGTGGATAGTATCGCGGGCAACAGGACGTCGGCCTGCCGACACCCATCAGGGCCTGGGCTTGTCGAGGCGTCCCTCGAAGCGCTGCCGCCAGTTGGCTACGGGTCGTTCTTCCGTGTGAGCGTGTCGTGCGAACCCGGTAGGGTGGGGCAATCTGCAGCCGGCACGGCAACCTCGCGGAGCCGTGTATGCGCTACCTAATCGATCATGGAGGTGTTTGTCGTGCCGGTCCTCGCTGATGAGGGCTTCGAAGGCCCCACGAAGGAGGTCTTCCAGACTCCGCACTGGTTCGATGTCGGGATCGGCTCGGTCAATCTCTACCTCAACAAGGCCACCGCGCTTACGATCTTCGCCGCGCTCTTCGTGGGCGTGATCTTCTGGCTGGGTTTCCGTCGAGCTAAAATCATACCTCGCGGTATCCAGAACCTGTGCGAGTCCGCCTACGATTTCGTCGACCTGCAGATCGCTCGTGGGGTCATCGGGGAGAAGGGCGCCCGCTACACGCCCTACCTGCTGGTTCTGTTCAGCTTCGTGCTGGTCAGCAACGTCCTGGCGATCATCCCGGCGGCCCAGTTCCCGGCGACCTCGCGCATCGCGGTGCCGATGGTCCTCGCGGTCGTCACCTGGGTGATGTTCATCTACGCGGGCATCAAGGCCAACGGCGCGGGTGCGTACTTCAAGGAGATGATCGACCCGGCGCCCACGGCGCCGCTGGCGATCCGCCTGCTGCTGGGCCCGATCGAGATCCTGTCGACGCTGATCGTCCGGCCGTTCACGCTGGCCATCCGACTGTTCGCGAACATGTTCGCCGGCCACCTCCTGCTGCTGGTCTTCTCGCTGGGCGCGGACTACCTGCTGCCCAAGCCTCCTTTCGTATTCGGCGTCGCGTCCCTGCTCGTGGCGGTCGTCCTCACGGCGTTCGAGCTCGTCATCGATGCTCTCCAGGCGTACATCATCACCATCCTCACCGCCGCCTACATCGGCGGAGCGATGGCGCATGGAGAGCACGAGGTTGCTCCGTCCGAGGGACTTGCCGAGCACGCCCCGGTGGGCGTGCCGGCAGCGGTCCACGCCTAGTTTCTGAACACTCCCCCAGCACCGGCCGAGTCCCGGTGCCCGACTGAATAGGAAAAGCACCGTAATGGACCCCTTGACTGTCTTCGCCGCCAAGGACGCCGTGTCCGGGAGCCTCGGCGCCGTGGCCTACGGTCTGGCCGCCATCGGCCCGGGTATCGGCATCGGTCTCATCTTCGGCCTCGGCGTCCAGGCGATTGCCCGGCAGCCCGAGGCGGAGCAGGTCGCCTTCCGATACATGCTGATCGGCTTCGCCCTCGCCGAGGCGCTCGCGCTTATCGGCTTCGTCGTTCCCTTCGTCTTCCCGTAAACCGGCGCAGCGACCATGAACGCATCAGCCACCGTCATCCTTCTCGCCGCGAGCGAGAGCGGGCATTCCGACGAGAACGTTCTCATCCCGCCGCTGAGCGAACTACTCATCGGCACCCTGGCCTTCGGGCTGCTGGTGGCCTTCTTCTTCTGGAAGATCCGCCCGCAGATCGCGAAGACCTACGCGCAGCGCACCGAGCGCATCGAGGGCGGGATCGCCCGCGCCGAGGCCGCGCAGCGCGAGGCGCAGGCGTTGCTGGAGCAGTACCGGGCACAGCTCGCCGAGGCCCGGACCGAGGCTGCGCGCATCCGGGACGATGCGCACACCGAGGGCCGGCAGATCGTCGAGGAGCTCCGCGCGTCCGCGCAGCGGGAGATCGCCGAGATCAAGGAGCGCGCCGACGCTCAGCTCCTGGCAGACCGGGCGCAGATCGTGGCCCAGGTTCGCCGTGAGGTCGGTGTGATCGCGATCGATCTCGCCTCGAAGATCGTCGGTTACCAGGTGGAGAGCACTGCCACCCAGGCCCGGCTCGTCGACGACTTCATCGCTGCCCTGGACAACTCGGCCGAGGGCGCGGGCAGTACTACCCCCACGCCGGTGGGGTCGGGAGGCTGACGGTGGAGGGAGCCAGCAGGCACGGGCTCGCCACGGCGCGGGCCACCCTCGACGAGGCCACGGCGACGCCGCTGGGCGTCGTCACCCCGGTGGACGCCAGCCGCGTTGCCGACGACCTACGGGCCGTCGCCGACCTGCTCCGCCGGGAGCCGACCGTGCGCCGCGCGCTGACCGACCCGGGAGCGCCCCCGTCGGCGCGCACGGAGCTCGCGGCCCGGCTGCTCGGTCGCCAGCTCGACGCGGTGAGCCTGCGGATCGTGCAGACCGCGGTCTCGGCGCGTTGGTCTCGTCCGGTCGACCTGCAGTACGCGCTGCTCGAACTGAGCGTCGAGGCCCTGCTGGTCGAGGCGGAGCGGGACAGGGCGCTGGAGGAGGTCGAGGACGAGCTGTTCCGGTTCGCCCGGATCCTCGGGCAGAACCCGCAGCTGGCCCTGGCCCTGACCGACCCGGCCGCGCCGGCGTCGGTCAAGAACGCGCTGCTGGCCCGGCTGCTGTCCGGTCGGGCCCATCCGGTCACGCTGCGGCTGGCCCAGCAGGCCGCGGCCGACCGGATCCACGGTGACGTCGAGCGTCGCCTGTCCGACTTCAGCCGGATCGCCGCGGCCCGCCGGGGCCGGGTCGTCGCAATCGTGCGCACGGCGGTGCCGTTGACCGACGAGGTCATCGCCCGCCTGGGCGCGGCGATCAGCCGGTACTTCGGCCGCCAGATCCAACTTCAGGTTGATCTCGATCCCGATCTCCTGGGCGGGGTCGTGGTGAAGGTCGGCGACGAGGTGGTCGACGGCAGCGTGCTACGCCGCCTGGCCGCCGCGCGCCGGGCGCTGCTCCGATAGCCGGGTGGCGGTCATGACCATGACAGCGCCCAGGCGACCTGCCCTGCCAGCGATGAACGACGAAGGACGTAAGCGATGACTGAGCTCTCCATCCGGCCGGAGGAGATCCGCGACGCCCTACGGGAGTACGTCGACTCCTTCCAGGCCACCTCCGCCGGCCGGGAGGAGGTCGGCCGGGTCGTCGTCACCGGTGACGGCATCGCCCGGGTCGAGGGTCTTCCCCACACGATGACCAACGAGCTGCTGGAGTTCAAAGGCGGCGTGCTGGGTCTCGCGCTGAACCTCGAAGTCGGCGAGATCGGCACCGTCATCCTCGGTGAGTCCGAGACCATCGAGGAGGGGCAGGAGGTCCGCCGCACCGGGGAGATCCTCGCCGTCCCGGTCGGCGACGGCTTCCTCGGCCGGGTCGTCGACCCGCTCGGGCGGCCGATCGACGGCCTCGGCGAGATCCAGTCCGAGGGCACCCGAGCCCTGGAGCTGCAGGCGCCCTCGGTCGTCCAGCGCCAGCCGGTGAAGGAGCCGCTACTGACGGGCATCAAGGCGATCGACGCCATGACCGCCATCGGCCGCGGCCAGCGTCAGCTGATCATCGGTGACCGGCAGACCGGCAAGACGACGGTGGCCATCGACACGATCATCAACCAGCGGGACAACTGGGCCTCGGGCGATCCGTCGAAGCAGGTCAAGTGCGTCTACGTGGCGATCGGCCAGAAGAAGACGACCATCCGCGAGGTGGTGAACACCCTCGAGGAGGCCGGCGCGCTGGCCTACACCACGATCGTCGCCGCCCCGGCCGACGAGCCGGCCGGCTTCAAGTACATCGCGCCGTACGCGGGTTCCGCGATCGCCCAGCACTGGATGTACAACGGCCAGCACGCGCTGATCATTTTCGACGACCTGTCCAAGCAGGCCGAGGCGTACCGGGCGATCTCGCTGCTGCTGCGCCGCCCGCCGGGCCGTGAGGCCTACCCCGGCGACGTGTTCTACTTGCACTCCCGCCTGCTGGAGCGCTGCGCGAAGCTGTCCGACGAGCTCGGCGGCGGGTCGCTGACGGGGCTGCCGATCATCGAGACGAAGGCCAGCGACATCTCGGCCTACATCCCGACGAACGTCATCTCGATCACCGACGGCCAGATCTTCCTGGAGTCGGACCTGTTCAACCAGGGCGTGCGCCCCGCCATCAACGTCGGCACCTCGGTGTCCCGTGTCGGCGGCAGCGCGCAGACGAAGGCGATGAAGTCCGTCGCCGGCCGGCTGCGCCTGGACCTCGCCCAGTACCGCGAGCTGGAGGCGTTCTCCGCGTTCGGCTCCGACCTGGACAAGGCCTCGCGTGACCAGCTCGCCCGGGGCGCCCGCCTCGTCGAGGTGCTCAAGCAGCCGCAGAACCGGCCGTTCCCGGTCGAGCGGGAGGTCGTCACGATCTGGGCCGGTACCACCGGCAAGCTCGACGACGTGCCGATCGCGGACGTCCGCCGGTTCGAGGGCGAGTTCCTCGACTACGTCGGTCGGTCGAGCCGGGGGATCTATGACACCATCCTGGGCTCCGGCAAGCTCGGCGACGAAACGGTCGGCCAGCTCGAGCGGGCGATCGCCGACTTCAAGCAGCAGTTCACGCTGTCCGACGGCAGCCCGCTGATCAACGAGGCGCCGGTCAAGCCCCTGGACCCGAGTGCGGTGCGGCAGGAGTCGATCCCGGTCCACCGGGCGTCGGCGCGCACCGCCGACGAGGGCTGATCCGTGGCGGGGCAGCTTCGCGAGTACCGGCGGCGCATTCGCTCGGTGCAGTCGACGAAGAAGATCACCAGGGCGATGGAGCTGATCGCGGCCTCCCGGATCGCGAAGGCCCGGGCGCGGGTCGCCGCGGCCCGTCCCTACGCCGAGGAGATCACCCGGGTGATCGAGGCGGTGGCGTCGCAGACGACGATCAGCCATCCGCTGACCACCGAGCGGCCCCAGCCCGTTCGGGCCGCGGTTGTGGTGATCACCAGCGACCGGGGGTTGGCCGGCGGCTACAGCTCGAACGCGCTGCGGCGCGCCAACGAGCTCATCGAGTTGCTGCGCTCGGAGGGCAAGGAGCCGGAGCTGTACGTCATCGGCCGTAAGGGAGTGGGCTACTACCGCTTCCGCGGCCGGGCGATCAGTGGCGAGTACACCGGCTTCTCCGAGCAGCCGACCTACGCCGACGCCAAGTCGGTCGGGGACGCTCTTATCGCCTCGTTCGTTGCATCTGGTGAAAGCGGCGGGGTCGACGAGATCCACGTCGTCCACACCGAGTATGTCTCCGCCCTTACGCAGACGCCGGTCGCGCGCCGGCTGCTGCCGATGGTGCTCACCGAGACCAACGAGCCGCCGGCCGGCGGCCCGCTGCCCCAGTACGAGTTCGAACCGTCCGCGGAGGCGGTGCTCGACGCGCTGCTGCCCCGGTACGTCGAGAGCCGGCTGTACGCGGCGATGCTGGAGTCGGCGGCGTCGGAGTCGGCGGCGCGGCAGCGGGCGATGAAGTCGGCGACAGACAACGCCGAGGACCTGATCCGTAGCTACACCCGGCAGGCCAACCGGGCCCGGCAGGACGCCATCACCCAGGAGATCTCCGAGATCGTCGGCGGTGCCAACGCCCTGGCATCGGCCTCCTGACATGATCCGGCGGCGCGCGACCGGGAGACGAGGTCGTCCCCCATGTCGTCGCGTCGCCGGAGGTATTAGGTGACACTGGTCACGAGGCGCCCTCGCGCGGGAGGGCGTGTCGTCGAGGTGAGGTACCGCCAGGGAACGAGTACCCACCTCATCTCGACCGCCGGGACCAGCCGACACCGACCGACCACAACGTAGAAGTACGGCGCCGCCGACGAGGCGGGCGGGGACGCGCCCGCCTCGTCGGCGGCGCCGGAGGTGCCAGAGAGTACGGCTAGCCCGAGGCTGCGGCGACGGGCAATGATGGGAAACTGAGGACGCCATGACCGTCACCACCAGCTCGCCGGCCACGGCTGAGGGCCGGACCCCGGGGATCGGCCGGGTCGCCCGAGTCATCGGACCGGTCGTCGACGTGGAGTTCGCGCCGGACGAGCTCCCAGAGATCTACCAGGCACTCGAGGTCGACCGCATCATCGGCGGCGAGACGCTGACGCTGACGCTGGAGGTCGCCCAGCACATCGGCGACAACACGGTGCGCGCCATCTCGATGCAGCAGACCGACGGTCTGGTGCGCGGCGCCGCGGTGCGCGACACCGGCGGGCCGATCTCCGTGCCCGTCGGTGACGCCACCAAGGGGCACGTGTTCAACGTGCTCGGCACCCCGCTCGACGTCGACAAGGTCGATGCTGAGACGCGGTGGTCGATCCACCGGCAGGCGCCCGCGTTCGACCAGCTCGAGTCCAAGACCGAGATGTTCACCACCGGGATCAAGGTCATCGACCTGCTCGCGCCGTACGTGCGCGGTGGGAAGATCGGCCTGTTCGGCGGTGCCGGCGTCGGCAAGACCGTCATCATCCAGGAGATGATCCGCCGGGTCGCCAAGGAGTTCGGTGGCGTCTCGGTGTTCGCCGGGGTCGGTGAGCGTACCCGTGAGGGCAACGACCTGTTCCTGGAGATGACCGAGGCCGGCGTCATCGAGGACACCGCGCTGGTGTTCGGCCAGATGGACGAGCCGCCCGGCACCCGGCTGCGGGTGGCGCTGGGCGCGCTGACCATGGCCGAGTACTTCCGGGATGTCCAGAAGCAGGACGTGCTGCTGTTCATCGACAACATCTTCCGGTTCACCCAGGCCGGCTCCGAGGTGTCCACCCTGCTCGGCCGGATGCCGTCCGCCGTGGGTTACCAGCCGACGCTCGCCGACGAGATGGGTGTGCTCCAGGAGCGCATCACCTCGACCCGCGGCCACTCGATCACCTCGCTGCAGGCCATCTACGTGCCCGCGGACGACCTGACCGACCCGGCCCCGGCGACGACGTTCACCCACCTCGACGCCCAGACGGTGCTCGACCGGTCCATCTCCGACCTGGGCATCTACCCGGCGGTGAGCCCGCTCGACTCGAACTCCCGGATCCTCGACGCCCGCTACCTGGGCCAGGAGCACTACGACACGGCCCGCGAGGTGCAGCGGATCCTGCAGCGCTACAAGGACCTGCAGGACATCATCGCCATCCTCGGCATCGACGAGCTCTCCGAAGAGGACAAGATCCTCGTCAACCGGGCCCGGCGGATCCAGCGGTTCCTGTCGCAGCCGTTCTTCGTCGCGGAGCAGTTCACCAACATCCCCGGCAAGTTCGTCCCGCTCGACGAGACCATCGACTCGTTCAAGCGACTCTCCCAGGGCGACTACGACCACCTGCCTGAGCAGGCGTTCTTCATGTGCGGTGGCATCGAGGACGCGGAGAAGAACGCGGAGAACCTGTAATGCCGATCCGGGTCGCGATCGTCTCGCCCGAGCAGGAGGTGTGGTCCGGCGACGCCGACATGGTCGTCGCCCGGACCACCGACGGTGATCTCGGCGTCCTGCCCGGCCACGTGCCGCTGCTCGGGGTGCTGGTCCCGGGCGGCACGGTCCGGGTCAAGACCGGTGGCCGGGAGATCTCGGCCCAGGTCGACGGCGGCTTCATCTCCGTCACCCGCCAGGGTGTCAGCATCCTGGCCGAGACGGCGACGCTGAGCAGCTAGCCGGCGCTGAGCAGCTAGCCGGCGCCGGCAGTCACGGGCGCGTTCCCCTCGGGGGGACGCGCCCTTGCTCGTTCAGATCTCCAGCAGGAACTTCAACGCCTCGGTCATCCGGAGCAGGTGGTCGGGGCCCACCACGCCGAGGCGGCGGTCGAACCGCTGCTGCGACACGGACTTGACGTCCTCGACCTTGGCGTAGCTCGTCTCGCGCAGGCCGGTGCCGCCGGGCGCGAGCTCGACGTGGGAGGGCAGCCCACGGCGGGTCCTGGTCACGGGCACGACAATGGACAGGCCCGCGCGGCTGCGGTTGAGTCGATCCGCGGACACGACCACCGCCGGCCGACGCAGCCCCTGTTCGTGGCCGATCGGCTCACCGAAGTCGACCATCCATACCTCGCCGCGGCGAGGCGAGATCACTCCGGCCCGTCCAACCCGTCCCGCAGGGCCGGCGACTCGGCCGACCGCTCGGCCTCGATGGCGTCCCAGCCGTCCGGGTCGTCGGCGAGCTGGTCGTAGCCCTGCTCGAAGCCGCGCCAGAACAGCTCGCGCTCGTAGGCCTCGACGGCCTCGTCGATGATGGTCTGCATCTGCTGGCCGGTGGACGCGGCCAGGGCCGCGACCCGCTGCCGCGTCCTGTCACTCACGCGCACCGTCGTACTCATGATCGCCAGTCTACAATTGGGTTGACTGGACTGTCGACCCTCCGGTATATGCAGGACTCCGTCGGGGACGCTGGTCAGGCGTGCGCGCCCGGGCGCCACAGCACGTCCCCCTGCGGGTTCGCCACCCGAGCGAGGATGAACAGCAGGTCCGACAGGCGGTTGAGGTATCGCGCGGGCAGCGGCCCGATGCGCTCGGGCTCGGCGGCAAGCAGGGCCCAGACGGAGCGCTCCGCTCGGCGGGCCACCGTGCGGGCGGTGTGCAGCAGCGCGGCGCCCGGCGTGCCGCCGGGCAGGATGAACGAGTCGAGCTTCGGCAGATCGGCGTTGAAGCGGTCACACGCCTCCTCCAGCCGGTCCACGTACGCCTCGGTGATCCGCAGCGGGGGATAGGCCGGTTCGGCCACGACCGGCGTGCACAGGTCCGCGCCGACGTCGAACAGGTCGTTCTGGACCTGCCCGAGCACCGCCCGCACGTCGTCGGCGAGCCCACCGAGGGCGAGCGCCATGCCGATCGCCGCGTTCGCCTCGTCGACGTCGGCGTAGGCGGCCAGCCGCGGATCGGTCTTCGCCACCCGGGACATGTCGCCCAGCGCCGTCGTGCCGTCGTCCCCGGTGCGGGTGTAGATCCGGGTGAGGTGTACCGCCATGCCCCCACTC
>NZ_JANEZT010000133.1 GCF_025403405.1 Frankia tisae | reverse complement strand
GGCAGTGCGGGGCCGGCGCCCGGCGGAGCGCCGAACCCCGGCGACGTGTCACCCCATCGAAGGGCAGATGCTCTCCCGACGGGAGATTTCAACACGGCCTGCGCGGTCTACGTTCGCCAGTAGGTGGTCATCAACAAAGAGGAGTGAACTGCGGCATGGGAAAACACGATGTGGAGATAACGCCGGCCGAACGGGCCGAGGTACTTGAGGCGGCCCGTACGCTGGCGAAGGAGTTCGCGGTCGCTGGTCCGTCCGCCGACGCAGAAAACCGCTTTCCCACCGAACTCGTGCCGCTCTACAAGGACAGCGGCCTACCCGCGATCGCGATCCCCAAGAAGTACGGCGGCCTCGGCGCCGACATCGCGACCACGGCGGAAGTCTCCAGGGAGCTCGCGAAGGGCGACCCGGCGATCGCGCTGGCGTTCAACATGCACCAGACGATGATCGGTATCTTCCGCGGTCTGCTCGACGAGGTCACCAGGGAGCGTGTCTTCACCGAGGTTGTTCGGGAACACAAGATCATCTGTGGGCCGTTCAGCGAGGACCGGGCCGGTCTGAGCGGCCTCGCCGACACGAAGGCGATTCCCGACGGGAACGGCGGCTGGCGGATCCACGGGAAGAAGACGTGGGCCACCCTCTGCCTGGGAGCCGACATCGTCGCCTTCAACGCGACGATCACGGACACCGACGGGCGGCTGCCCGAGGACTTCACCGAGCACGCGGCCCAGGAGGCCGTCTTCGTGCTGCCGATGGACAGCCCCGGGATCAGCATCGTCGAGACCTGGGACACCATGGGGATGCGAGCGACCGGCACCCACACGGTCGTCTTCGACGACGTACCGGCACCCGCCAACTCCTACGGCGGGAACTTCCGCAACGGGTTGTTCGGCGAGTTCGAGTGGGCGTCGGTGAGCTTCGCGGCCGTGTACCTGGGCCTGGCGGAGAAGGCCTACGCCGAGACGCGGGAGATCCTGAAGAAGAAGACCCTCGGCGCGACGCTGGAGGGCAAGGACGTCGCCCTGAAGGGGGTCGGCTTCGTCCAGTACGGACTCGGCAGGATGTTGGTGGACGTGGAGACCGCGGCGCGGGCATTGGAGACAACCGGCCGGATCCTCATCGAGGGCCGCGACGCCGAGTGGGATCCGATCGCGCGCGCAGGGTTCGTCGATGTCACCAAGGTCACCGCGACGGAGACCGCGATCAGGGTGACGGACGCCGCGCTCCGGCTGGTCGGCGGGTCCTCCTTCCGGCGCGGACACGTGCTCGAACGCCTCTACCGTGACGCCCGCGGCGGCCCCTTCCATCCGCTCACCACCGATCAGGCCTATGACCTGCTCGGACGCGCCGAACTGGGGCTGCTCGGCGCACCGTGAGCAACACCGGGTGCGGCCGGGGCGGCGAGCAGCGCCCGGCCGCACCCGAGGCGGCCACGGTGACCGGCGACCACGGTGACCGGCAACCTCAGACACCGTCGCCGTGCACGGCGATTCCCAGCGACCGCGCGATCGCCTGCGACCGGTTCGCCGCACCGAGCTTGCGCAGTATGTGTTTCACATGTGATTTCACGGTGTCCTCGGAGATGACCAGCGTCTCGGCGATGGCACCGTTCGTCGCTCCCACCACCATCAGCTCGAGGACCTCCGACTCGCGCGCGGTGAGCTCCCCACCAGGATGCCCGGTGGGGAGAGGATGGGGCGCAACGGGAGTCCGCGGCATGGCTCCGACGGCCGCGTGCGGCGAGAAGTCGATACCCGCGTCGCAGAAGTCACTCACCGATTCGACCGCCGACGACAGGATCTCCCGAGCCTGGTCGCGCTGGGTCCGAAGGCGCTCGGCCAGGACGATCCGCTCGTACAGGTGGCTGAAACCCTCCGCGAAGGCCCAGAGGACATCCCGGTCGAAGTCGTCGACGCGCCGCGAAGCCGGATGGTGATCCGCGTGGAGGAATCCCACCACCGAGCTGCCGTGCATCAACGGGGCGACGACGTAGGAGTCCGAGCGACCCGAGTCCACGATGATCGACCGGTGTACGACGGTGTTCGCCGTGTCGTAGACGGCGACGGGCCGGCGCTCGGTGAGCAGCCTCGTCTCGGGGGTGCGCCCTTCGAGCCGAATCGGCTGGTCGACCCAGCCCGCGAACCACGACTCGAACTCGTCGCCGTTGCTGAAGTACGCCATCCACGGCCGCCAGACGCCGTCGTCGACCCGGGACAGCACCGCACGGCCGAAGCCGCAGCGCCGGACCAGTTCCTCGCACGCGTGGTCCAGCAGATCCGTCGAGTGCGGCAGCACCCGCATGCGCGCGAGTCCCTCGGAGCAGGCGGCCAGTCGACGCGTGCGCCGGTCTCGTTCGTGCTGGCCGAGGTCGAAGGCGAGTTCATGCAGGTCCAGCAGGAGCAGGCAGGTCCGCAGGCCGGCCTCGCCAGCCTCGCCAGCGTGGCCGGCCATCGCGCGCAGCCGGTCGACACAGAGCCGGGCGAGGTCCGAGACGACCCCGGTCCACGACTCCGAGGAGGCGAGGACGGTGCCGCGCGGCGGCTCGATGCCGAGAGCGTCACAGACCTCGCCGTGCAGGAAGGCCAACCGATCGCCCAGTTCGCGTTCGCGCCGCCGCCAGCCCCGGTCGCCGACGGGTACCGGGAACATGCTGTGCCGGCGGTCGCCGGCCGTCACCGTCATAAGGCCCGGTCCGCTGTGCGGGCGAGGTACAGATAGCGGGCGATCGCCTCGGCTCGGTTCGAGGCGCGCAGTTTGCGCAGGATGTGCTTCACGTGGGACTTCACCGTCGTCTCGGACACTGTGAGGGCATTGGCGATCTGTGCGTTGGTCGCGCCCGCGGCCAGGAGGCGGAGCACCTCACGCTCCCGCGGAGTGAGACCGTCGGGGAGCGGGGGTGCCGCCGCGATCATGGCTGCCGGTGAGGGCGAGGACCGCCCGGCCACCGCCGCGCGGCGCTGCGTGGACAGCGTGATCGTGCGTGCCAGCTGGACCGGCGCGGTACCGAGCACCTCGCTCGTGGCGCGGACGGCGCTGAGCGCGTCCGCGATCCGATCGCGCTGCAGCCTCGCGCGTTCCAGCAGGACCGACCGTTCGAGGATGAGTCCGAGACCGTCCGCGAACGTCTGGAGGTGATCCCGGTCGGCGTCGGTCAGGCGGCGACCCGAGGCGTAGGTGTCGGCATGCAGGAAGCCGAGGACGCAGCCGCCCGCGACGATCGGCGCGGCGACGTATTCCCTCGTCCCGGAGATCTCGATCAGTGGCCGGAAGACGCGCCCCTCCGACTGGGCATGCCGGATCAACGCGGGCGCCCGCCGGCGGACCAGCTCGGTCTCGGGCATCGACGACGCCAGCGGTATCTCCACGCCCGTGAGGAAACGGCGCAGGGCCTCGTTGGCGGGGTCGTCGACATCCGTCTCGACGTGCAGCGCGACCGGCAGCCAGGTCGAACCACGCAGGCTGGAGATCATCGCCCGGTCGAAGCCGCCGGCCGCGCACAGCGCGGCGGGGGCGGCCCGGGTGATCCGCCCGGAGCTCGTCTCCCGACGCAGCAGGGCGAGCTGGTCGCGGATCCGGCTCAGCGCCTGGAACGGCCCTTCCACCGCCCGCGCGCACAGCTCCGACCGCACCGCGCCGAGCTCGGCGAACAGATCGCCGATCCGGTCGAAGCGGCCCGTGCCGAGGGCGGCACGCAGCTCGGCGTCGGCGGACTCGGCCGCGAGCCGATCGAGCCGGGCCACCAGCGCCGCCGCCGGACCGTCGTCGCAGGCGGGCACCGATGCCCCCGCCGCCGCGCGCAGCGCCGAGACCAGTTCCCGTTGTCGATCCCGAACCTCCACCTGCATCGACACGATCGAAGAGCCCGGCGCTATCAAGGCTGTGCACCCTCCCGCTCCGAGAGCTGCCGCCCGCGACCACCGCAGGCGCCACGGCGTCCCACCGGGCCGCCGACGCGAAGGCCGACAGAATCGTCGGCGTGTGTCGCGGGATTTACTTTTCGGACCATAAGTGACCCAGTTCACTTCGTCAAGACCGGAACGAACTTCGTCGCCCAGGTCGGGGCGGTCCGGCGTCAGCCGTGCAGGACAGCGGCCGCGACCAGCCGCACCTTGTCCACCAGGCCCGGCTGCCCACGCAGGTGCGGCGTACGCGCGACGTCGTTGATGACGGTGAGGACCGCGTGGACACGGAAGAGCACCGTGGTGCGGTCCAGCTCCGGATGGGTCGCGGCCATCAGACGGGCCCACTCGGCGACGTAGTCGTGCTCGGCCCGCCGGATGCGGTGGCGATACGGCTGCGGCACGTTCATCACCTCGGCGATCAGGACGTTCACGAGGTCGGTGTGCGCCATCGCGAAGTCGATGTAGGCGGCCACCGCGTTGTCCAGGCCGGCTGCCGGGGTCGCGGCCGCGGACAGGGCCCGTGACATACCCAGCTGCAACGACTCGGCGGCGCGCGCGACGATCGCGCTCAGCAGGTCGGCCTTGGTGGCGAAGTGCCGGTAGACGCCGGTGCCAGTCACGCCGACCTCCGCGCCGACCTCCTCCATCGTCACCGACTGGTAGCCACGGTTCCCGAACAACCGGGCCGCGGCGGCCAGCAGCGCCTCCCGGCGCGCCCGGGGCGGCAGCCCGGTCTCCCCGCGGCCCGCGACCGGCTCCTCGTGAACCCCGCAGCCGTCGATCCGCGCCTCGCACACCCGCAGGGCCATGTCGCGCAGCAGCGTGGTCGTCACCTCCGGGGAGGCGTTGACCCGGTGGTAGGAGGCGCTGGTGAGCACGGCGAGCAGGCACCACGACAACAGCTGCGCGTCGTCGCGGCTCAGCTCGCCGCGGGCGTCCCGCAGGGCGGCGGTCAGGTTTCCCAGGAACGCGAAGAACCGTTCCAGCATCGGCCTGCGGTACTCGGCGTGCAGATGCCGGGTCTCCCGCGTCCACAGCACCCCGAGCTCGCGCCGGTGCGCGGCGGTCTCGGCCAGGTCCCCGACCACGGCGGCGAAGCCGTCGGGCAGCTGGCGATCGATGACGATCGTGGCCCGCTCGAAACTGTCCGACAGCGAGCTGGCCAGGAGCTCCTCCTTGCTGCGGACATGGCGGTAGAGCGCACCGGGAGTGATGCCGACCGCCTTGGCGATGTCCTCGGTGCCGACGTTGTGATAACCGAAGCGATAGAACAGGTCGCTGGCCGCCGCCAGGATCTGCGCTCGGCGGTCGCGCGGCCGTGGGGTCCGCCTGATCGGTGCCCGGCCGGCCTGCGCGCTCACCAGGTACTTCCTCCGGTCACGGGCCTACCGCCTCCCCTCGGGGGAACAGCCGGATCTGTTGACCTCGAAAGGTTACCCCTGATTTACTTCGCCCGTTCCCCGGCCCGTCCCGACGGGTCGGGAGCCACACCTGCAACGATCAGAAGGAGTCGGCACGTGCTGGTCGACGGCCATATCGGCGGATCCACCGACGGCACCCGCGGCGCGGACATCGCCGATCTCACGGCACAGGTCGCGCACGCCGATCACATCGGCTACGACGGCGTGTGGAGCACCGAGGTCAACCGGGACCCCTTCCTCCCCCTGCTGCTGGCCGCGGACCGTTCACCCCGGCTGCACCTCGGGACGGCCATCGCCGTGGCGTTCGCCCGCAATCCGATGACGACCGCCACCGTCGCCAACGACCTGCAGACCTTCAGCGCCGGCCGCTTCGCTCTCGGCCTCGGTTCGCAGATCCGGCCGCACATCGAACGGCGTTTCGACATGCCCTGGTCCGCACCCGCCGAACGGATGCGGGAGTTCGTGCTGGCCCTCCGCGCGATCTGGCGGAGCTGGCACGACGGCGAGCCGCTCGATTTCCACGGTGAGATCTACCGGAACACCCTGATGACGCCGATGTTCAATCCCGGGCCCAACCCGTTCGGGCCACCGCCGGTGCTGATCGCCGCGGTCGGGCCGAAGATGACGTCGGTCGCGGCCGAGGTCGCCGACGGCATGCTGGTGCACTCCTTCACCAGCGAGCGCTACCTGAGGGAGGTCACGCTCCCCCAGCTCACCTCCGTGCTGGCCGCCAACGGGAAGACCCGCGAGCGGTTCACGCTGTCCTATCCCGGCCTGGTGGCGACCGGGACCGATGACGAGGCCATCGACACAGCGGTGCGGGCGGTCCGCGAGCGCATCGCCTTCTACGGCGCGACGCCCGCCTACCGCGGCGTGCTCGCGTTGCACGGCTGGGATGATCTGCACACGGAGCTCCACCTGCTGTCCCGGCGCAAGGACTGGGCCGCCATGACCGCGCTCGTCGACGACACCGTGCTCCACACCTTCGCCACGGTGGGTGAACCGGCCGCGGTCGCCCGGGAGATCCGCCGTCGCTTCACCGGGCTGATCGACCGCTTCACCCTGTATCTGCCCTACGACCTGGCCGACGAGGTGCGCTACGACCTTGTGTCCGGGCTGCGAGCGAACTGACCCACCAGGTTCGCCCGGCCCCGGCCCCGGCCGGACCGGGGCCGGACCGGCGCCGATCCGGCCCCCTCGCTCGTGTCCCCCGGAGCTCAGCCCTTCGACGCGCGGCCCGCGGCAAGGCTCTCCCGCAGGGCGGCGATCGCCTGCGCCGTGTCCGGATGCCCCATCAGCAGTGCCTGACCGCGGGCCTCCGTCTCCAGAGCCGACCACAGGGACGGCGAGTCCGTGCTGGCCTGGAGTGCACGCTTGGACAGCTGCACGCCCAGCGGGGGGTGGACAGCGATCTGGCCCGCGAGGTCGAGGGCGGTGTCGAGCAGCGAGGCGGTGGGCACGGCCCGGTTGGCCAGGCCGATGCGCACCGCCTCCTCGGCGCCGACCGACCGCGCCGTGTACATCAGCTCGGCGGCGAGTCCTCGCCCGACGATCCGCGGCAGCAGCCAGGAGGCACCCAGATCGCCGCCCGACATGCCGATCCGGACGAACGCGGCCTGGAACAGCGCGTCGACGGCCGCGAGGCGGATGTCGGCGACCAGGGCGAGGCTGACGCCGCCACCGATGGCCGGGCCGCCGACGGCGGCGATCAGCGGCTGGGGCAGCGTGTGCAGGGCATGCAGCGTCCGGTTGGCCATGTCCTGCAGCGCCAGCCCGCCCGTCGGGCCGAGAGTCGCGAACTCGGCCGCGCCGTCGAGGTCATACCCGGAGCAGAATCCGCGGCCGGCCCCGGTGAGGACGACGGCCCGCACCGACGCGTCGGTGGTCAGCTCCTCGGCGACTTCCCGGAGCTCACGAAGCATCGGCCGATTCAACGCGTTGAGCCGTTCGGGGCGTTCCAAGGTCACCAGGGCGACCCCGGTCCGCGGCCGTCGAACGTTAAGCGTCTCCATGGGTTCCTTTCGCCGGGACGTCGTGGAGGTCCGATGTGCGGGTCAGTCCAGGGATCGTGCGGACTGCGGCGTGGTGCGCCGGGCGTCACCGGAACCGTCGTCGCCGATGTTGCCCGCCGGCTCACCGTCGCCCGCCGGCCTGGTGCCGTTCACCGGTCGCACGCCGTCCGCCGACCCCGCGCCGCCGCGCGCCGGGCCGCCCGGCCCCTGCCTGCGCAGCAGTACACCCAGGAGTGCGCGCAGCACACGCCGCTCGCGCAGCACGGCCAGCACGATCAGCGCCAGGCCGAGCACCAGCAGGACGAGCGGCGCCACGAGGCCGACGAGGATCAGCAGGAGTCCCGCGGACTTCGCCTTGTCGGCGAGATCGGCGATGCTGGCGGGGGTGATGTGGAAGTCGAGGGCGACGACGGGCAGCAGGCTCACGGTCCTGCCGCCGACCGTCACGTTGACGATGACCTGCTGGGAGATGGTCTCGTCGATCGCGACGCCGGTCTGGCGATCCACGTAGGCGACGATGGCGGACGTGCCGGTGTAGGTCAGCGGGATCGGGTCGGGCAGCGCGGCGACCGTCGCCGGGGTCAGGGCCGCGCGGACGCCGGCGGGCAGCAGGGGTGCCAGACCGACGACGAGGCTCTTGGGCAGGGCCGGCGGCAGGGAGGCGAGCAGGTCGGGATTGCGGACCGCGCCCGAGGGCGAGATCCGGTAGACGTTGACGGACCGGCCACCACGGGTGTCATGCCCGGCGTAGGTCATCGGGACAATGGTCCGGGTCGCCGGGTCATAGTAGGTGTACGAGCTGTCGCTCTTGGGGTGCAGCGGAAAGGCCGAGGTCAACGCGCCCGTCGCGGGCTCGGTCTTTTTCCCGGCGGGTGGCGTCACGCCCTTCAGCGTCGACCTGTCGACGGCATAGAGGTAGCTGCTGGGTAGCTCCTGACCGGGGGCGTGCACGGTGAGCGCGTCGCTGACCACGGCGGTGTCCCCGGCGGTGGACAGCACCTGCACCCGGCGGTCCACCGTGATGGGCAGGTGCGATCGTAATGCGGAACTCGCCTTTCCAGCCTGTAAGGCCTTGCTGTCGAGCAGGTTCGCGGTGCCCTGGTAATGAACGGTCAGATCGGTGTCGCCAGGCAGCCGGGTGGCGATCGGAACGAGGACGAACCGCAGGACCACCGCCGCCACCACCAGCAGGATCCCCACCACCGCCCAGGCAATGGACCAACGTCGAAAGGGCACAACAGCCTCCTCAGGCCGGCCGGCGTCACAGTCGCGGGCCGTGTCCTGCACCGGATCACGGAACGCCGGGACGCCTTGAAGGTCATGGCGGCAGTCGGGTTACGGCTCCGCGGCAGCACGTTCACCTGGCACCGGGCGTCTCCCGACGCGGGGCGAGATCACCCCACCGCGTCGCCTCCCGAGGATGCCGGGCGGACGGGTTACCGACATCCCCCGAGCGAAGGCTGTCCGACCTTCGTCCGGGGGATGTCGACATGCAGGCCGCCGAAGCCGCCCTGCCGGGCCTGGTCCGGCACCACCGGAGTCCCTACCGCGTGACGGCGGGTCGGGTCGCCGGCCAGGGGCAGGAGGTGCCGGCCCAGGCAAGACAGGTGTCGGATCAGGTGTTTTTACCTGTGACACACCTCTCGGCCAGGTGCGACGATCACTCGCCGACGGGCCACCGCGAAGCCCGGCATCGAGATGAAAGTGGAGGAAATGTGACCACGAATCCCCCGGAGAAGCCCGATGTTCTGTCCGAGGAGTTCGCGCAGGATCCGCACAAATATTACAAGATCATGCGCGACCACTACCCGGTCTTACACGATGAGGCGAGTGGCTACTACTTCGTCACCCGCTACAATGACGTAGCCAGGATCTACAAGGACTCGGTCGCGTTCTCCAATGAGAACTACGCGTTCCAGATGGAGCCGGTGATCGGCAAGACCCTGATTCAGATGAGCGGTCGGGAACATGCCGTCAACCGTCATCTTGTCACTCCCGCCCTGCGCGGAAACTATCTGCAGGAACTGCTGCCCCAGGTGGACGAGCTGGCAAAGGAGATGATCGACGAGTTCCGTCACTCCAGCCAGATCGACCTGATCGAGAAATTCACGAAGTGGTTTCCGATCAATGTGATCGTGAAGATGCTCGACCTGCCTCACGATGACCTTCCCAAGTTCCATGACTGGTACTCGTCACTGATGGCCTTTCTCGCCAACCTCACCAACGACCCGGAAGTCCATGCTTGGGGCATGCGTACACAGCGGGATTATCCCGCCTACATTCTGCCGATCATCGCCGAGCGGCGGAGGAACCCCGGCACGGATCTGATCTCGCGCCTGACGCAGGCCGAGATCGAGGGCGAGCAGTTCTCCGACGAACAGATCAAGGCCCTCATCGGCCTCCTGCTCATCGCCGGCGGCGAGACCACCGACAAGGCGATCGCCAGTACCCTCAAGTACCTGATTCAGCACCCTGAGCAGTTGGCGGCGGTTCGGGCCGACCCGACCCTGGCCACCCAGGCTCTGGTGGAGACGCTCCGCTATCACCCGCCGGTCCAGATCATTCTCCGCACTGCCACCGAGGACATCGACGTCTCCGGCACGGCGATCCCGAAGGGAAGCGTGGTCGCGTGCGTCAACGGCGCCGCCAACCGCGACGAGCGCCGTTTCAACGACCCGGACAAGTTTGACATCTTCCGCGAAGACGTCAATATGAACCAAGCTTTCGTCGGCTCGGCCGACCATATAGCGTTCGCTCTTGGCCGTCACTTCTGCGTCGGCTCGCTGCTCGCGAAGCGGGAGGCGGAGACCGCCATCAACCAGCTGCTCCAGGCCATGCCGGACATCCGCTTCGCCGGCGGCAAGGAGCCCGTCGACGCGGGCATGTTCACCCGGGGCCCCGAGCGCCTCGACGTGGAGTTCACCCCCGTCACGCAGTAGTCGGCGGCGTGCGAACCAAGCCGTCCGCCGGCCATCAAGCAGAGGTAGATGTCATGACAGTTGTCCAGGAGACTCCCGCAGTCCTTTCCTCCGCTACCTCGGTTCCGCACTACCGGATGTTCATCGACGGTCGGTGGGTCGACACAGAAGAACACTATGAGATCATCAACCCGGCCACCGAGGAGATCGTCGCGACCGCCGCGAAGGGCGGGATCGAACATGCTGACGCGGCGGTGGCCGCGGCCAAGCGCACCTTTGACGAGGGCGTGTGGCGCAACGTGTCACCGGCGAGGAGAGCCGAGATCTTCGATGCGGTCGCCGCCGCCCTGACGGCCCGCGCCGAAGAACTCGCCGTGCTGGGCACCCGCGAGGGCGGATCCCCGTACCTGCTGTCCATGGGCTTCAACGCGGGTCAGCCGATCTCCAACCTGGGCTACTTCGCCAGGCTGCTGCGTGGGTACGAGTTCGAATCCCCGGGACCACTCGCCGGCCCGATTCTCATGGGTGGACTGATCCGCCGTGAACCTCTTGGCGTCTGCGTCGCGATCGTGCCCTGGAACTTTCCCCTCTCGCTGGCCGTCTGGAAGGTCGTACCAGCACTCGCCGCCGGCAACTCGGTGGTCCTGAAGACCGACGAGAAGACGCCGATCGGAGCCCTGGAGTTTGCGCGCGAACTGCGGGCGGCCGGTCTTCCCGACGGGGTCTTCAACGTCGTCACCGGGAACGGCGAGGAGGTCGGTACGCATCTGGCGAAACACCCGGACGTCCGGAAGATCGCATTCACCGGCTCCACCGAGGTCGGCAAACTCGTCTCCCAGGCGGCGAGCACCAGCAACCTGAAGCGGGTCACCCTCGAACTCGGCGGCAAGGGCCCGAACATCGTGCTGGAAGACGCGGACATGCGGCTGGCGGTCGACGGCTCGATCTGGGCGTTCCTCATGCATGCCGGCCAGGCCTGCGAGGCGGGAACCCGCCTGCTGCTCCCTGCCGCGGTTCACGACCGGTTCGTGGACAGGCTGATCGATCGCCTCAGGACCATCAGGATAGGCGATCCGCTGGACCCCTCCACCAACATCGGGCCCCTGATCAGCGCTCGGCAGCGTGACCGGGTGCTGGGCTACATCGAGTCCGCGAAGCAGGAGGGCGCGACCATCGCCCATGGCGGAGGAGTGCCGGCCGGCTTCGACCGCGGCTACTGGGTGGAACCTACAGTCCTGACAGATGTCACCAACGAGATGAAGGTCGCGCGCGAAGAGATCTTCGGGCCGGTGCTGTGCGTCCTGAAGTACGACAGCGTGGACGAAGCAATCTCCCTGGCAAACGACACCGAGTACGGCCTGTCCGCCGGAGTCTGGAGCTCCGACCCGAACAGGGCGCTGGAGGTCGCACGCCGGCTGGAGGCCGGCTCGGTGTGGATCAACGACTGGCACATGGTCCACGAGGAGTACCCGTTCGGAGGCTACAAGCAGAGCGGTCTCGGGCGGGAGCTCGGCGCTCACGCCCTCGATGAGTACACCGAGGTGAAGTCCGTCCAGATCAGCCTCGAACCCAACATTTCCAACCATGCCTTCGGGCTCGTGCTTTCGACACCAGCACCCAGCTGGGAGGACTGATGCCGCGAGCAGCCGAGACAATATTCAGCGAATCGAAGGAAAACAGATGAAGACGATAGCCGCGGTTCTCTACGAGGCCGGAAAGCCCTTCGAGATCGAAGAGCTTGAGGTCGTCAAGCCTGACGCGAACGAGGTTCTCGTACGGTACGACTACTCGGGCCTGTGCCACTCCGACCTGCACATGGTGAAGGGCCACCTACCGTTCAGGCCGCCGATGGTCTTTGGGCACGAGGCGGCCGGTGAGATCCTCGAGGTCGGGTCGAAAGTCTCCCGATTAGCGCCGGGGGACCATTTTGTGGCCTCGTTCTTCCCCGTCTGTGGTCGTTGCCGCTGGTGCGTCACCGGCAACTCCCGGCTGTGCGACATGGGTGCGAACGGGCTCGATGGTTTTCTGCCCGGGGGCCGGTTCCCGTTCCAGGGAAAGAACGGTGACTACGGTTCGATGATGACCCTGGGCACGTTCAGCCAGTACGCCACCGTGCACGAGAACTCCGTCGTCAGGATCGACGACGATCTACCGTTGGACAAGGCCGCCCTGGTCGGCTGTGGCGTCCCGACGGGATGGGGATCCGCCGTGAACTCCGCCGGCGTCCGCCCCGGGGACACCGTCGTCATCTACGGCATCGGCGGCATCGGCGTGAACGCGGTCCAGGGCGCTGCCTACGCCGGGGCTCAGCACCTGATCGCCGTCGACCCGGAGCCATCCAAACTGGAGGCCGCGAAGAAGTTCGGTGCCACCCACACCGCCGGTTCCGCGGCGGCGGCCCAGGACCTGGTCACCGAGCTCACCAGGGGGGTCGGGGCAGACAGCACCATCATCACGGTTGACGAGCTGACGGCCCAGGTGGTCTCCGACGCGGCCGCGGCCACCTCCAAGGGCGGCACGGTCGTGGTGACGTCGATGGGTCAGTACGAGACCGACACGATCAGCCTGTCCGGAGTGCAGCTGGCCCTGTGGGGCAAGCGGATCCAGGGGTCCCTGTACGGTGGCTGCAATCCGATGTACGACATTCCCAAGATTCTGTCCCTGTACCGCACCGGTCATGTGAAGCTGGACGAACTGATCACCAATGTGTACACCCTCGACCAGGTGAACGAGGGCTATGACGATCTGATGGCACACAAGAACATCCGTGGTGTGATCGCTCACGAGCACTGAGAACCACGCGGTATCGGCGTCGAACCACGGGGTATCGGCGTCCGCGTCGACGCTGGACGGCCCAGCACCCGGACGGCCCAGCACCCGGGCCGTCCGGGAAGGGCGCGACCTCCGCACGACCACCAAGCGGCCGCGCCGTCGACCCGTTATCGGGTTCGTTGGAGGTCGAACTGGCGACGGGTCATCCACGCCGCCACCTGAGAACGTGAACGGAAGTTCAGCTTCGCCAGGATCCGGTTGACGTGGCCCTCGACCGTACGTCGGGAGATGGTGAGGGATTCCGCGATATCGCTGTTGCGTAGTCCCGCGGCGATCAGCCGGCTGATCTGGAGTTCCCGGGCGGTGAGAACCTCCTCCCGGTCCCCTGCCGGCGAGGGCTCCGTGGGCTCGGGCTCCCCGGACGGTTCTCCCAGCGCGACGTGGAGCGCGGCGGAGAGTTCCAGGTGGTGCCCGGCACCGTACTCGGCGTCGAAGATCTCGTCGCCGAGCTCCAGTCGGGCCCGTGCCTCGCAGCCGGCGCGTTTCTCTACCAGCGCCGAAGCGCCGAACAACGGGGTCATCCCGCCCATCGAGCCGTGAAGCATGCGTCCGATGCCGAGTAATCGGGCGGCATGAGCGGACCAACCGGTATCGACGGCGTTCCAGGCCAGGATCTCCACGCACATGGTGACGCCGAGCCAGTCACCCAGCGATCGCTTCAGGTCGATCGAGTCCCGCAACAAACTCGTGGAACTCGCCAGGTCGCCGCGGAGATGCTCGGTCAGGCCACGTGCCCACAGCACCCATGAGGTGGCCCACCGCTCGTGGTGGAGCGCCCCATGAGACAGCGCCAGATCACAGGCCTGCCGTGCCTTGTCGACCTCGCCGGTGAGGCAGTGTACGAACGCGAGCTGGGCTCCGCACAGGATACTGAGCGCACTGGGCTGCCCCGATTTCTCGTGGCCTCTCCTGGCGGCTTCGAGCAGATCGAGCGCGTACGCAAAGTCGCCGTCGATCTGCTCGACGGTTCCACGAAACTGGATGGCGCATATACTGGCGGTCTCGTCTTTGATCTCGTCGGCGACCGACCGACACTCGTCGAGGTTCTCCCTGGCTGCCGCGCTGTTCCCCCGCAGCATCTCAAACCACCCCAGCACCCACAGCGCCTTCGCCCGGTCAGGGGACGGATCGGGATTCTCCACGAGAGCTCGGCGCAGCCATTGACACCCGTCCTGTAAATGCCCGCAGGCATTCCAGTAGAACCACAGGGCTGCGGTCATCCGCAGACCGAGGAGCCGCTCGGCGGGATGGGCGAACGAGTACTCGAGGGCCGCGCGGATGTTGCCCAGCGAGCCTTCCAGCCCTTGCACCGTCTCTAACTGGCGGTCCCAGAGAGAGCTCCGCTCGCTTTGTTCCGCGAGTTGGAGGTAGTAGTCGCGATGCCGGCGGCGCCACACCTCCACCGATCCGCACAGCTCCAGGCCGAACATGCGGATGCTCTCCAGCAGCCGGTACCGTCGCCCGCCGCCCCGGCCCTCGGTTCGGGTCACCACAGACTTCTCAACCAGGTCGCCCAGCAAGCTGACCACCTCGTTGGCGGTGATGCCGTCGCCCGCACAGACCTGCTCGGCAGCCTGAAGATCGAAGGAGCCCGCGAAGACCGCGAGCCGTTCCCACAGCGCGCGTTCGTCCGGTGAGGAGAGCTCGTAGCTCCAGTGGATCGCGGCCCACAGCGTCTGGTGCCGGGCCGGGCCGGCTCGGTTTCCGACCTTCAGCACGTCGAACAGTGCCATCTTCTGAGAAAGGATCTGATCGACGGAGAAGGACCTGATGCGGACCGCGGCCAGTTCGATGGCCAACGGCATGCCGTCCAGATGGCGACAGAGCCGGCCTATCGAGTGGAGTTCGTCGGCGCTGGGAGCGAAGTCGGGCATGGCCGATCTGGCTCTGGCCAGGAAAAGGTCGACCGCGTCGCCCTCGGGGAGCGTCTCGGCCGAATCCCGCGGCAGCTTGAGCGGTGGCACGTTCCAGGTGAGTTCGCCAAGGATGCCCAGTGGCTCCCGGCTGGTCGCCAGGACGCACACATGCGGCGCACGGCGCATGATGAGGCGGACCAGCCGCCCGCAGGCGGGCGCCAGATGCTCGCAGTTGTCCAGCAGGAGTAGCAGTCGATGGGTACTGAGATACCCGCAGAGTGCGTCGAGCGGCGAGATGCCCGATTCGATGCGTAATCGCATCGTCTCCGCGATGGCCAGTGCAATGTGATCCGGACTGGTCACCTCAGCCAACTCGACGAAGGCGACTCCCCCGCTGAACTCGCCGGCGAGCCGACGAGCGGCCTCGGTTCCCAGCCGGGTCTTGCCGACTCCCCCTGGGCCCGTCAGAGTGACCAGGCGCGACGTGCGTATGGCGTCCTTGACGTGCATGACTTCGTGGCGGCGGCCAACGAAGTCCGTCAGGTCCGGAGGTAGGGTGTTGAGCTTCATCCCAGGGGATGGTTCGCGTGAGGTTCGCGCAAGAGGAGTCCCCCCGAGTGCGATCAGCTGTGCACGGAACGTGCTTGACGTGCGCTGCCCTGAGCCGGGCCGCGCTCGGCAAACCCGTGCTCGCAGCGCTGATGCCAGACTCGGCCACCAAGATCCGCCGGACGCGCCGCAGACTCAGGGGCCCATGGTCAACTTCCCCCTCATCAGTAATCAATCGTACGCTCGATTTGTAGCGTACGTCACGTCAACTGCACTGTCAAGGCATGATGCCCGCGACACTCGGAGTCCGTCCAGCCCCGGCAGCCCAC
>NZ_JANEZT010000132.1 GCF_025403405.1 Frankia tisae | reverse complement strand
ACTCGCGGCGGGTGGCGGCGAGCAGCGCGCCGGGGCGGGGCAGATGGTCGCGCCAGCGAGGCCAGACGAGGAACGCCTCGGCCTCGAGGATCGCCAGGGCGATCCTCGGCAGTTCGGCCGTGGCCGGATAGCAGACGAAGCGGGGCAGCCAGGTGGGCTGGAACTTGGCGTTGAACCGGTAGAGGCTGTCGATCTGGAACCAGCGCGACAGGAACATCAGCAGGCCGCGCCAGCAGCGGACCACCGGCCCCGCGCCCAGGCGTTCGCCGCGTTCCAGGGCCGAGCGGAAGAACGCGAAGTTCAGCGAGACCCGCGCGACGCCGAGCTGCGGCGCCAGGCGCAGGGTGCTGACGATGAGGAACTCGTTGAGCCCGTTGTCGGCCGATCGGTCGCGCCGCATCGCGTCGAGGGACAGCCCGTCCCGCCCCCAGGGCACGAAGTGCAACAGCGCTCGCAGCTGCGGCTCGCCGCCAGCCAGCAGCTCCCCGCCGGCCAGCAGCTCCCCGCCGGCTGCCTCGTTCTCCCCCCGCGACTCGCCGCCGGGGGACGCCGTCTCGCCGGGCCGAGCCGCGACGCCGGTGTTCTGTCCCAGGTTCTCGTAGGCGAGGACGACGACGCAGTCCCCGTCCTCGGGGTCGCCCAGCCGGCCCAGGGCCATCGAGAAGCCGCGCTCGGTCTCGCTGCCCCGCCACGCCGCCGCCTGAGCCTTCAGCCTCGCGACGTCGCGCGGCGACAGATCGCGGACCCGACGGGCGACTGCGGTGTACCCGGCGCGTTCGACCCGCGCGACGGCCTGGCGGACGTTGCGCATCGCCCGGCCGTCCAAGGTGAAGGTGGCGGCGTCGACCACGGCCTCGTCGCCGAACTCCAGCGCGGTCAGCCCGGCGCGGGTCCATGCCGTGCCGCCGGCCTCCGAACAGCCGATCACCGCCGGGGTCCAGGCGTGGTCGGCCGCCTCGCGCAGGAACTCACCGATCGCCCCCGGCCACGCCTCCCGGTCCCCGAGCGGATCGCCGCTGGCGAGCATCACCCCGGAGATCACGCGATAGGCCACGCACGCCTTGCCGGACGGGGACCAGATCACCGATTTGTCGGAACGCAGCACGAAGTAGCCGAGCGAGTCGGCGTCGCCGTGCCGGTCGAGCAGCGTCCGCACCCGCGCCTGGTCATCCTCGGTCAGCCGGGGCTGCGGCTGCGGTGGACGCAGCGCCAGGTAGCCGGTGGTGCCGATGGTCACCATGCCCAGGGTGAGCAGCACCCGGTCGGCGAGGTCGGCGAAGCGGTCGGAGGTGAAGTGCAGCGGGCCGGGGACGCCGACGAGCCCCAGCGCGATCTGTTCGAGCTGGGCCGACCAGGCATGCGGGCCGGCGATGCGGTGCTCGCGCAGGTGCAGCAGCAGGAAGCCGATCCCGATCGACCCGGCGGTCAGCAGCACGGCAGCGCCGAGCGCCCGCCAGCGGGTCGTCGGGTCGCCCTTCGCCCGGAACTCGCCGCGGACCAGCACCAGCACGCCGAGTAGCGCGGCCGACGCCGCCGCCTCGTCGTAGTCGAGCCCCTTGGCAACGTGCAGCGCGACGCTCAGCCCGAGCAGGACAACGACCGCCCGCCACGCCCGGCGCTTGCGCCGGCGCAGACCGGCGGCAAGCAGGACCAGCAGCATGCCGACGACGACCGTGAACGCCGCGGCCTGCCGGGAGGCCGCCGCGGGCAGCAGCACCCGCAGGTCCGCCAGCCGGGACCGCCATTCCGGGGTCAGTGCGGACACCACGTCGAGCAGGCCCACAGCGAGGGTCAGCAGCGCCGCGACCCGCGGCACCCACGGCCGGCCCCACGCGGGCAGCCCCGGCCGCCACCGACGCCCGGCTCCACCCGCAGCCGGGCCGCCGCCGACGGCCCGGCCGGCGACGACGCCGCTACCGCTCCCCGCGCCGCGACCGGCTCCCGCGCCGCGACCGGTCCCGGCGGGGCGCCCGGCTCCGCCGGCATCCCGGCCCGCACGCCCCGCACGGCCCGCACCGGATCCGGGCACCGTGGTCGCCCGGGTGGTTTGACCCACGGTCCGGCCGAGCTCCGTGCCGGGCCCAACCCCACTCGAGGTACCCATGTATCGCATCGTCCCCCGAGACAGTGGCGGTGACAGCACTGGAGTCGCCGAGACGATAGGCCGCTGTTCGACGGCGTCCGCAGCGCACCGCCTGAAAGTAACCGGTCTCGCTGGAAGGCCGGCGAGTAGGGGCGGGAACGCGCAGATCGTCGGGCAGCCGTGACACCCGGATCACCCATCGTGGTCCCAATACGGCGTCGATCGCACCACTGCCGGTCAAGGTGCACGCATCGTCGCCACCCGGCACGAATCCCTGCCCGTGGCGGGCCCGCATCCCGTGATGTGCTGTCCGGCACGCCCGCCGGCGCGGGTCACGCCGCGGGAACGGGTGGCACCGTAGCGACGAGGGGAATCCGGATGATCCGGTCAGCAACCGAGCATGGGGACGGGCCGCCGTGCGCGTGATCTCGGTCGTGAACTACAAGGGCGGGGTCGGGAAGACCACGCTGGCCGCGAACATCGGCGCGCAGATCGCCGCCTGGGGGAAGCGCGTCCTCCTCATCGACCTGGATCCGCAGGCCAGCCTGACCTTCTCGTTCTACCGGCCGGAGCAGTGGCGGGCGGAACTCGCCGACAACCAGACGATCAAGCAGTGGTTCGAGGCGTGGCGGATGGACGCCCCGGTGCCGCCGCTGGCTCCCCTGGTCACCTCGCCGGCGGTGGTGAACTCCCGGATCGCGCAGGGCAGCGGCGCACTCGGCCTCATCGCCTCCCACCTGTCGCTCGGCGATGTCGAGATGAACCTTGCCGCCCGCCTCGGCGGCGCGGAGGTACACCGCTCGACGCGGCACTACTTCGACGTCTACCTGCGGCTCGCCGCAGGGTTGGCGACCCTGCCGCCGAACGCCTACGACCTGGTCCTGCTCGACTGCCCGCCGAATTTCGGCGTCATCACCCGCGCCGCGGTCGCGGCCAGCGACCAACTGCTGATCCCCGCCCGTCCGGACGAGCTGTCCACCCTCGGCATCGAACACCTGCAGGCCCGACTGCGCCGGTTCATCTGGGAATTCAACCGGATCGTCGATCTGCAGTCGGACCTGCATCCAGCGGTGAAGAAGCTGGAGCCGATCATCCTTGGCGTGGTCTTCACGATGGTGCAGTACTACTCGGGCAAGCCGATCGCGGCCCTGCGCCCCTACATCGCCCAGACCCAGCAGCTCGGACTGCCGGTCTTCGAGGCGATGGTCCGGGAGAGCAACCACCACTTCGCCGGCGCGGCTCGCACCCAGCTTCCCGTCGTCCTCTCCGACCAGGTCGCCCCCGCTCTCGCCTGGGAGCTGCACCGCCTCGTCGAGGAGTTCCTCACACGAATCAGGACACCTCACCGATGACCATCGCCCCCGAAGCCGCCCGGCTGAGCACGCTGCTCCTACGCCAGCTCGCCGATCTGGTGGCCGGCCTGAACGAGCACCAGGTCGGCGAGCTGCTGGCCGGACGGACGCGGCTGACCGTCACGGCCGCGCAGGGTGGCCGGGCGGCGAAACCCGCCGCTGAGCAGGCAACGCGGCGGCGGCCGACCCGCGCGGAAGCTGGCACGACAGCAGGAGCTGGCACGACGGCAGGAGCTGGCACCCCGACAAACACTGGCACGGCGGCAGGGGCAGCGCTGCTCACCGCGGTGGATGTCGAGGCGCTACGGACGGCGCTGCTCGGCGCGACGAGCCGGGAGGCGGCCGCCGAGCATCTGGCCGCCCTCGGTCGGGTGTCGGTGCCGCAGCTTCGGGCGCTGGCCGGCGCCCTCGGCGTGGACGGGGTGGGTGGTAAGGACCCGAAGGCGAGCGTCATCCGCAAGATCGTCGACGGGACCGTCGGCTTCCGGCTCAGCTCGCAGGCGATGCTGAGCGAGGACATCGACCTCTGAGGTCGCGCCGGACCGGTGCGGGCCCTTCGGCGGCCCGCACCGGTCCGGCGAGGTCAGCCCACGTGCGCCGGGGCGCCCTCCACGTTCACCGCGGACTCCCGCCCGGCGCGGATGAACACGAAGATCACCACTGCGGCGACCGCGATGAGGATCGCGCCCCACAGGAACGCCGTGGTGTACCCCTCGATCTGCGACTGCGCGAGGGCCGCCTTGCCGTGGCCGTGGCCGTCGAGGTAGCTGCCGACGGCGGTCGCGTAGACGGTGTTGAGCAGGGCGGTGCCCAGCGAACCACCGATCTGCTGGGTGGTGTTGACCAGGGCGCTCGCGACCCCGGCGTCGTGCGCGGCGACACCGACGAGGGCCAGGTTCGACAGCGGGACGAACGAGAAGCCCATGCCGATGCTGATGAGCAGCTCGGACGGCAGCACGTGGGCGACATAGCTGGAATCGACCCCGATGGACAACAGCAGCGCCATGCCGACCGCGGCCAACGTCGTCCCGACCCCGGCGAGCACCCGCGGGCCGATGCGCGGCAGCAGTTGGCTGGCCGTACCGGCGGAGAGGATGATCCCGGCGCTGAACGGCAGGAAGGCGAACCCGGTCTTCAGCGCGCTGTACCCCAGGGTCTGCTGGAAGTAGTAGGTCAGGAACAGGAACATCGCGAACAGGCCGGCACCGATCAGCAGCGAGGCCAGGAACGATCCGCCACGGTTGCGTTCCCAGGCGACCCGCAGCGGCAGCAACGGCGCGGCGGAGCGCGACTCGATGACGACGAACCCGGCGAGCAGTACCACCGAGCCGATGAGCAGGCCGAGGGTGCGGGGGTCGCTCCAGCCGTCCTCGGCGGCCACCGTGAAGCCGTAGACGAGGGCGACGAGCCCGGCGGTGACCGTGACCGCGCCGGGCAGGTCGTAGCGGGCATCGCCCTCCGCGCGGCTCTCCCGCACCACCGGCACCGCGAAGAACGCGGTGACGAGCGCGATCGGCACGTTTACCAGCAGGCACCACCGCCAGGAGGCGTACTCGGTGAGCAGGCCGCCGAGAATGAGCCCGATCGCCGCGCCACCACCGGAGATCGCGCCGTACACTCCGAACGCCTTGGCCCGCTCGCGGCTCTCCGTGAACGCGACGGTGATCAGCGACAGCGCGGCCGGGGCGAGCAGTGCCGCGAACGCGCCCTGCAGGGCGCGGGCGGCGAACAGCAGGGCGGCGTTCGGCGCCAGCCCGCCGAGCGCCGAGGCGAGCGCGAAGCCGAACAGCCCCCAGACGAAGGCCCGCTTGCGGCCCAGGTAGTCGGCGATACGCCCGCCGAGCAGCAGCAGACCACCGAAGGCGAGGGTGTACGCGGTGACCATCCACTGCCGATTCGCGGTGGAGATGCCCAGGTCGGCCTGGGCATGGGGCATCGCGATGTTCACGATCGAGGCGTCGAGGACGACCATGAGCTGCGCGACGGCGATGATGCTCAGCGCCAGCCACCGCCGGGGATCGGGGGCGTCGTCGGCCACGCCTACCGGGGGGTCTCCGGCCTGGCGGTCGACAGTTGTGGTCACAGAGGGGCTCCTTGCCGGAGAAGTCGAGCTGCCGGGACATCGAACGGGTAGGTGTTCCCGGGGCATGAGCAGGGGCGACCGACGCGGGGGGCTACAGACGCGGCGGAGGTGACTCAGCCTTCGTGCAGGTGTTCGAGACGATATTAGCTCAGGTGTTCGAGGCCGCCGTGGGCGGGGCCGACCGGCCGGCGAGCAGCGGAAGCACGACGTCGTCGACGATGTGGTCGGCGAACGCCCCATCCAGCGGCTCACCCGTGACGAGCAGGCGCGTGAAGATCATCGCCAGGATGACCTCGATGAGCAGCGCCGGTTCGGTCTGCGCGAGCAGGTCTCCCCGCTGCACCGCCCGCTCGAGCAGGCAGCGGCCGAGCTCCACCTTGCGTTGCAGGAGGTTGGCCTGGATCACCGCGGCCAGTCGAGGGGACTCGCTGGCCGCCCGCAGAACGCCGACGAGCAGCGCGCCCTCCGGACCAGAGACAGTATCGATCATGAGGCGGACCTCGGCGGCTATGTCGTCCCGCAGGCAGCCGGTATCCGCGGGGACGTGATCGGCGGGACCGTGGCGACGCAGCGCCTCCACGACCATCTCGTCCTTGCAGGACCACCGCCGATAGATCGTCGCCTTACTGGCCCGGGCCCGGGCCGCGACGGCGACCATGCTCATCCGGTCGTAGCCGACCTCGACGAGCAGCTCCAGCGCCGCGTCCAGGATCGCCTGCTCACGGGACTCGTCCCGCGGGCGGCCCCGACCGGCGGCGACCGGAAGCGAAATGGCCTGCCACTCCTTTCCCTCGAGTTTCCCTCGAAACGACGGCCCAGCGAACATGCTGGGGCGGACCGCAGGCCCCGCCACGGGGCCTTCGGTACCATCACAAAAAACGGTACCGCGCTGTACCGAAAAGGTCTCCCGTGGAACCGCATGGCGCCGCTCACATTCCGCCCGCGCCGCGATCTGTCCCCGAACCGGACTGGCGACCAATCACCCGAATGGGGCAGGCATGATGGCACGCGACCAGCCAGTCCCCCGGTCCGGCAGCCGCCGCCCGGCCCCGAGAGGATCGCCGACATCTACCACGTCCCGCACCGTCTCATGGCCGCGGCCACCGGCGGCCTGCTCGTCCTGGGGCTCGCCGTCGCCGCCTGCTCCCGGCACGACTCCACCCAACCGGAGACATCGGCGCCGACCAGCGGCCCCAGCCGGACGGGCGGCCCGGCCGAGGGGTCCGACGAGATCGACGGGATGTGGGTCCGCCGCGATGTGGCCTACGCACCGGTGTCACCCGCCCAGCGCCTGGACCTTTACCGGCCCGCGCCGCCGCCGGCCGCCGACGCTGCCGCCCGCGACGGGTCGGGACTGCCGGTGGTCATCACCATCCACGGCGGCGCGTTCGCACTCGGCGACAAGCGCGACGACCTGCCCGTGATCCGCGCGCTGGTCCGCGCCGGGTACGCCGTCGCCAGTCTGAACTACCGGCTGTCCGCCGAGGCCCGCTTCCCCGCCGCCGTCCAGGACGTCAAGGCCGCCGTGCGCTGGGTGCGTGCCCATGCCGCCGACCACGGCCTGGACCCGGACCGGATCGCGGCAAGCGGCGCGTCGGCGGGGGCGTACCTCGCGGTCATGCTGGGGACGACGCCGGGGGTGACGATGTACGACGACCCGGCGCTGGGGAATCCGGGCGTCTCCAGCGCCGTGCAGGCCGTCGTCGACTTCTACGGTCCGATCAACTTCGCCTCGATGGACGACCAGGTTCGCGCGAACGAGCGCTGTGCGGTGTCCGACGCCTCACACGGCCGTCCCGACTCGCCGGAGTCCCGCTTCCTCGGCCGCACGGTGGCCGCCGTGCCCCAGCTTGTCCGGGTCGCGAGCCCCCTGAACTACCTCGGCCGCGCCCCGCTACCGCCATTCCTCATCGAGCACGGCGACGCCGACTGCACCGTGCCGCACCGCCAGTCCCTCGAGCTCGCCGACGCGCTGCGGGCCGCCGGCGCACCGGCCGTCGACGTCACGATCGTGCCCGGCGCCGGCCATGGCGGCGCCTTCCCGACCGCCGAACGGATGCCCGCTGTCCTCGCCTTCCTCTCCCGCACCCTCGGTCACTGACACCGGAAACGGACCCGGAACAAGGGCCCTCCGGCCCGGTCCGACCCGGCCAACCGGCCGGCCCAGCAGCGGCGTTCGGCGCGTCGGCGCAGGTCCGCGCACGGGCATGGTAGACGGTGTCGGGGATCACAGTGGCGAGAAAGGTGACGACGATGGCGCGGACCACAGACGAACCGGACACGGCAGGCCAGTCGGGCACGGGCGGCATCGTGGTGGGGGTCGACGGTTCGCCGGGGTCGGCCGCGGCCCTGCGCTGGTCCGTCGACGAGGCGGCGCGGCGCCGGCTGCCGGTGACGGCGGTGCTGGTCTGGGACGCGATCGGGGAACCGCGTTCAGTCTTCGACGCGGCGAGCAGCGCCGACCGCGCGGGGTTGGAGCAGGCGGCGCGGCGGGTGCTCGCGGACACGGTGGCGGCGGTGCACGTCGGCGACCCGGCGGTCACGGTGACCGAACGCGTCGAGGAGGGCAGCCCCGTGCCGGAGCTGCTGCGGCTCGCGATCGGCGCGCAGCTCGTCGTCGTCGGCGAACGCGGGCACGGCGCGCTGCACCGGCTGGTGGCCGGGTCGGTCTGCCAGGGGCTCGTGCACCACGCGCCGCTGCCCGTCGTCGTCGTACGCGGCGACGACCAGCCCGGCGGGGCTGTGGGGGCGGCCGGTCCCGCGGATGCGACGGGCACGGCGGCGACGTCGGTGGACGAACGCCCGGTCGTCGTCGGCATCGACGGGTCGGACGCCTCGCTGCGGGCGCTGCGCTGGGCGGTGGCGGCCGCCGCCGCGCGCAAGACCGCCCTGCGCGCCGTGCATGCCTGGCATCTCGAGGTGCCGGCCTACCCGGGGATCTATACGGACTTCGGCTCCGCGCTCGCCGAGCAGGCGCAGCACACCCTCGACGACGCCGTGAACGCGATCATCGCCGAGCACGGCGGTGGGCTGCCCGTCCAGGTGGTCAAGGAGACCGTCGCGGACAGCGCCGCCCGGGCCCTGCTGCACGCCGCCGCGGCCGCGCAGCTGCTTGTCGTCGGCAGCCGCGGCCACGGCGGGTTCACCGAGCTGTTGTTGGGCTCGGTGAGCCACCAGTGCGTGACGCACGCCCCCTGCCCGGTGGCCGTCATTCGCTGATCGAATCCGTCGCTCACGCCCCCGGGATAGTTCTGGTACAGATATTCTCTGTACCAGAACTAATTTTTCCTACCTGGTGAGGCGCCGTGAGCCCGTTGGCCGAGATCGCCGCCATCACCGCCGTCTGCGTCCTGTCCGGCTGCCTGGGCAGCCTGCTGGGGCTCGGCGGCGGCACCTTCGTCGTCCCGATCCTGACGCTGGCCTTCGGCCTCGACATGCGGCTCGCGATCGGGGCCTCGGTGATCTCGGTGGTCGCCGGCAGCGCCGCGGCGTCGCCGCGCTACCTCGACGAGGGCTTCGCGAACCTGCGCGTCGCGGTCACCCTGGAGGTGGCGACGGTGAGCGGCGCCATCGCCGGAGCGCTGCTCGCCGGGCACCTGAGCACCCGCGCGCTGTACACGGTGTTCGGGGCCGTGCTGGCGGTCAGCGCGGTCCAGATGCTGCGCCACCGGCAGGATCGCGACGGCCTGGCCGTGCCGGACGATCCCATCGCCGACGCCCTGAGCCTGCACGGAACCGGCACCCGCGCCTCCACCGGCACCGGCACCGGCACGACGGTCCGCGACATCCGTCCCTACCGGGTGACCCGTACCGCCACCGGCCTGACGATGATGACCGCCGCCGGGGCGATCAGCGGCCTGCTCGGCATCGGCTCGGGGGCGATGAAGGTCCCGGCCATGGACCTCGCGATGCGCCTGCCGATCAAGGTGTCGACGGCGACGAGCAACCTCATGATCGGGGTGACCGGCGCCGCAAGCGCCGTCGTCTACCTGCAGCGGGGCGATGTCGTGCCGCTGCTGGCCGGCGCGGTGGCGCTCGGGACGGTCGTCGGCGCACGCATCGGGTCGCGGTTGCTGGCCGTGATGCCCGCCGAAGCGCTGCGGGCGATCTTCCTCGTCGTCCTGCTCATCGTCAGCGTCCAGATGCTGCTGCGGGGCCTCGCGTGAAGGCGGCACCGGGTGCGCCCGAGGCGGGCGCCCGTCAGGTCGCGCTGGTGCTGCGGATCGGCGGGGGTCTCGGCGCCGCCCTGGTGCTCGCCGGGCTCGCGGTCTCCTTCGCCGAGAGTGGCGGAGGCTGGCTGCACGGCTCGGGCGTCGACCCGCTCGGCGGCGACGCGACGATGCGGCTGTCCGACCTGATCGGCGGGCTGCACCACGGGCGGGCCGGCGCCATCGTCCTGCTCGGCGCGATCGTCCTGGCGGCGACGCCGGCCGCGGGCGTGGTCGCGGCCGGATGCACCTGGCTGCGGGCGCGCCGGGCGTGGCTGGCGGGCGTGGCCGTCGTCGTGCTGCTGCTGCTCGTCCTCGCCGGCATTCTCGGCGCCGCCGAGTAGTGCGATGCCGGCGGCGTCGAAAATCCGTCGACGGCGGCCCGGGGACGGGGCACCCTGAACGCCGTGACCGATGATGAGCCCGCGGTGATCCGGGGCCTGGTGCGCACCTACGATGTGGAGCGGGGCTGGGGTGTGCTCGACGCCCCGGAGGTCCCGGGCGGCTGCTGGGTCCACTACTCCATGATCGCGGCGGATGGCTTCCGGGAGCTCATCGCGGGCAGGCAGGTGACGTTCAGCTGGGAGCAGGTCGCCAATCAGGACGGCTACCGGTTCCGCGCGCTCACCGTGTGGCCCTCTGACGCGTGAGTTCGAGCCACGGCGGGACCGGTTGCGGTGCGTCTTGCCCGTGGGCAGGACTTGCTCGTCTCGTCGCAACGACTTTCGGTTCGGCTGTGTCCGCCGGTATCGCCTCATTGCCGGTGCAGGATGAACCGCGGAACCGCGGCGCTCGGCCGGACCCCGGCCCGTGGTGATTTCCTCCCAGACCGGGCCCATGCCGTCACCTCGCCGACGAGGGACACCGCGACGCCGGCGGTGCCGCACTCCCACAGGGGATCCGAGGCTTTGCTAGGGTCTTCCCCACGTCTTGAGTGTCAGCGTTCAGCCCCGGCTTGCTGGCCGGCAACCCTCCTTATGCAGCGGGGTGCCCCGGGTGGTGACGAGGCCTCGGCAACCCGCCGACGGCAAGTGCCGACCCTTCGTGGGTCCTACCAGGAGCAATGATGATGTCGATCATCTCTGTCGCGCCCCCGTCCCCCGGCCGGCAGGACCGCCGCGACCAGTCGACCGGACGCCCAGCCGGTCACCAACCCGCCGGCGACGCCGCGCCCGGCGCGCTGCTGGCGGTGCAGGGAGCTGGGCTGGGCGTGCCGCTGGTCGGCGGCGGGTGGGCCGAATACGCCAACCTCGACCACGCGGCCAGCGCGCCGTGCCTGACCGCGGTGGCCGAGCACGTAGCCCGGGTGCTGCCCTACTCGGCGAGCGTGCACCGTGGCGCCGGGTTCGCCTCCCAGGTCTGCACCACGCTCTACGAGGGCGCCCGGCGCGACGTCGCCCGCTTCGTCGGCGCCCGCGACGGCGACCTCGCCCTGTTCACCCGCAACACCACCGACGCCGTCAACCTGCTCGCCCGCTGCCTGCCCGCCGCCGGCGAGGCCGGCGAGGCCGGCGGGGTCGTGGTGTTCGACGTGGAGCATCACGCAAACCTGCTGCCCTGGCGCGCCCGCGCGGGCTACCGGTCCGTCGCCGCCCGGGCGACCCTGGCCGAGAGCCTCGCCGCGCTCGAGGCCGAGCTGAGCACCGCGCCCACGGCCCTGCTCGCGGTGACCGGCGCCTCCAACGTCACCGGGGAGACACCCCCGCTGGCCCGGCTCGCCCGGATGGCGCACCGCGCCGGCGCCCGGATCTTCGTCGACGCCGCCCAGCTCGCCCCGCACCGCCCCCTCGACATGGCCGCCGACGACCTCGACTACCTGGCGTTCTCCGGGCACAAGCTGTATGCGCCGTTCGGCGCTGGGGTGCTGGTCGGCCGGCCCGACTGGCTCGACGCCGCACCTCCCTACCTGGCCGGCGGCGGCGCCGTGCGCGAGGTGGGCATCGGCGCTGTCAGCTGGGCCACCGGCGCCGCCCGCCATGAGGCCGGTACCCCGAACCTCGCCGGCGCGACCGCGATCGCCGCCGCCTGCCGCACGCTCGCCGCTCTCCCTCCGGGCGCCTGGGAATGCCACGAGTCGAGCCTGCGCGCGCGGCTGCTGCGCGGGCTCACCGGGCTCGACGGCGTCGTGATCCACCGCATCTGGTCCGACGCCGAGGGCGACAGCGGACCGGACCACGACGGCGAACCGGGCCGCGGCCTCGGATCGGGCGCCGACAGCGCGCAGGTCGGCGGTGGTGGCGCCGGGGCGTGGCAGGACGCGGTCGGCGTCGTCGCGTTCTCGCTGCCCGGGCACGACCCGGCCCGGGTGTCGGCGTACCTGTCGGCCGAGCACGGCATCGGGGTGCGCGCCGGCCGGTTCTGCGCGCACCCGCTGCTGGACCGGCTCGGCGCGCCGGGTGGCGCGCTGCGGGCAAGCATCGGCGTGGGCACGACTGTTGACCACGTCGACCGCCTGATCACCGCCGTGGCACGGTATCTTCAGGTCGGGCCCGGCTGGGACTACGCCCTGCACGACGGGCAATGGCAGCCGACCCCCGACGATCGCCGCCTCCCGGCCTGGGCTGAGCAGTATGCCGCCCCCGCGGCCCACCACCTGCCGGCCAGCCCCTGCGGAACCTGATTCCCTGCCGCACACTCGGGTCCACCCGGGTGACGACGGCGGATGGGTCGGCGCCGTCCGCCCCACAGGGCCGGCGCACATCGCCTCGCTGTCGTACAACCACGCCGCGCACCGCGTCCGCAAGGTCGCCCGGAGCTCACCCACCTGCAGTGCGTGGGCTCCGGGCTCACCTGCCGCCGCGCTCGCCCCGAGTCACTCCTCCACCTGGAGGGCTTCCTCACCGCGAACGGCTGCGACGGGGTGTCGATGCTGTTCCTGCGCTACGACGGCCCCGACGACCTGGTCCGGGACGCACGCGCCGGCGGACAGCCACCGTGCGAGACGCGACCGGGGACGGGTGGCGGAGGCCATGAGACGACGCTAGAACCTCCACCCCCGAATGTCGAACACATGTTCGGATGCGTGACGGATGAGGCAGCCGGGCAGGCCGCAGGATCAGCCGAAGGTGTTGATCTTCGTTGGATGCACCGCGATGCTGTACCGGAGCGCGCCGGGCGGGGTGAGCTTGCGAACGTCGTCGGCCGTGCGCCCGTTGCTCCCGGCGATCTTCGCGGCCCAGGTGTAGTCCTCGTCGAGGATGACCTCGGCGGTGCCGCGGACCTCCACCGTGTGGTAGACGTTGGCGACGTCCAGCAGGAACAACGAGCACTGCGGGTTGCGCTGCAGGTTCTTCAGCTTCTGCTTGTCCGAGCTGACGGAGATGCGGAAGACGCCGTCGTCAAGCAGGTAGCCCACAGCCGTGGTCTGCGGGGCGTCGTCGGGGCCGAGGGTGGTGAGGATCGCGACCGCGGCGTTCTGGGCGAGGTCGCGGTGGGTCTCTGGGATGAGGGTCACCGGAAAATCCTACGCACACCGCGCTTCGGTCCAAACCTGGCTGCACCGCGCGATCCGCCTGTCCGTCGGGGTTCCTGGACGACGCTGATCTGATTGCCTGCGCCGGACCGGTTCCGGTGCTGTGCCTGGCCGATCGGGTGGGTCTGCCCGGGCTGGTGGCCGAGCACGTGGGCCCGCCGGCCCGAAGGGCGTCCACACCGCCTTCGCGTCCAGCGCGTAGCACCGGACACCTACCGGCCCCGCCCGCGGCGGCACCTACATCGCCAACCGGCCTTCATCAGGAACACGGCGTTCCTTCGGTGCATCCAGGCCCAGGAGCCCTTCCCGGGCCGACGACCACGCTGGAGAGGCCCAAACGGTAGGCGACGACCGGTCGCGCGTGGCAGGGCCCCACCCCGGGTGTGCCGGTGTGGTGCTACGGCTGGTCGGACCGCCCGAGCGAGCCCGGTGACGGCAGCGGGGCCCCATCGCGCCGGTCCCGCCGCAGCGGGACCGGCGCGACCAGCGCCGCTGCGGCGTGGCCGGCGCGATCGAGGAAGCCGGCCGGGCGCGACCTACTGGGCGGTGAGCCCGCCGTCGACGATCTGCTCGGTGGCGGTGACGTACGACGACTCGTCGGACGCGAGGAACAGCACGACCTGGGATACCTCGTCGGGCTCGGCCATCCGCGCAAGGGGCACCAGGGCGGCGATGCCGCCACCCTCGGCGTCGGTGGCCGCGGCCATCATCGGCGTCTTGATGTAGCCGGGGTGCACCGAGTTGACGCGGATGTTGTCCTTCCCGTACTGCGCGGCGACGTGCTTCGTCATCCCTCGGGACGCGAACTTGCTGCCGACGTAGGCGAGGTTCGGCGCGCCGATGATCGAGACGATACCCGCGACCGAGGAGACGTTGATGATCGAACCGCCTCCGGCCCTCTGCATCGCGGGGATGACCGACTTCATCCCGTAGAACTGGGAGTGCTGGTTGATCGCGCAGACCTTCAGGTACGCGTCCTCGTCGAGGTCCACCGTGGAGACGAGGGGCCCGAGGACGCCCGCGTTGTTCACCAGGACGGTGGGCGGACCGAAGGTCGCCTCGGTCTCGTCGACGACGCGGCGCCAGTCGGCGAGGGACGCCACGTCGTGGACGACGAAGTGTGCGTTCTCTCCGAGCTCGACGGCGATCTGCTTCCCGCGCTGCTCGTTCAGATCGGTCAGGACCACCTTGGCGCCCTCGGCCACGAGCCGGCGCGCGTGCGCCTCGCCCATGCCCTGCGCAGCACCGGTCACGATCGCGATCTTGCCGTTCAGCCTACCCATGTGTTCCTCTTCCTCCTCGTTGACCTGGAGTCCGAGATCGGGAGGTCGGCACGAGGTCGGCACCGAACCCAGACCAGACATTATGGTACTCGATACCGAAATTGGCTGACCAGCGATGCTACGACCGTTTCGCCCTCCGGAGCGGACGCGGACGACGGGTAGGCTCGGGAGATGGCCGGCGCGCGCAACGGACCACGCGGCGCGGGGCGGCCACGGGTCACGTCTCCCGAGGCCGTCGAGCAGGTGGCCATCCAGCTCCTGCTCCGCGAGGGCTACGCCAACGTCTCGGTCGACCAGATCGCGGCCGCGGCGGGCGTCGGCCGGACGACGTTCTTCCGCTACTTCCCCTCGAAGGCGGCCGTCGTGTGGAGCGCGTTCGACCACGCCAACCGCCGCCTCGCCGAGCTGCTGGCCCGGGCCGACGGAGCCTGCCCGCCCATGACGGCTGTGCGAGAGGCGATCGTGGGCTCCACGCGCGACGCCGTGGACACGCGCGGTGTGTGGCTGGAGCGCTTCCAGCTTCTGGACACCTCAACCGCCCTACGTGCCAGCGCCGCCGAGCACTGGGAGACGTGGCGGGCCACCGTGGCTGCGTTCATCGCGCAGCGAATCGGCGCGGCGTCCCAGGATGTCGTGCCGACCGCGATCGCCGGTGCCGTCCAGGGCACCTACATCGCCGAGCTACGAAGCTGGCTGCTCCTGACAACCACGACCGACGACCTGCTGGAGCGCTTGCGGCGCAGCCTGACCACGGTCGGCGACGTCCTCGACGCGCTGACGGCGCCCCCGCAGGGCGCGGACGGAGCGTCCAGCGCCCCGCCTTCAGGTGGCCGTTGAGGAACACCAGCCGACAGCCACGTCGTGCCCGGCTACCAGGCGTGCTCGTTGGACTTCGTGCCGGCCGTGGCCGGCAGCAGGGGCACCGCGTCGCGACCGACCAGACGGCGACATCGGCGGATGAGACGGCGCCGCAGCGGATACCCTCGGCTTCTGAGCGGTTCCGCGGGCGTCGGAGGGTGGTCCGGGTGACGATGGCCGAGCAGGTCGAGGTCCCGTTGCTGCGCGGGCTGATCGGGCGGGCGCTGCGCCGGCGCCGGCTGGCCCAGCAGCGCACCCTGCGCGACGTCGCGGCGGCGGCGCTGGTGTCGATGCCCTACCTGTCCGAGATCGAGCGGGGCCGCAAGGAGGCCTCCTCGGAGATCCTGGCGGCGATCTGCCGCGCGCTCGGCGTGCGCCTGACGGACCTGCTCGACGAGGTCCGCCTCGAACTCGCCCGCGTCGAGCCCGAGATCGCCCCCGTCGCCCCGGCCGCACCGCTCGGCGGGGTCGCCGAGCCGGTCACGGCCCGCCTCGGCGTCCCCCGCCAGACGCGGATGTCGCGCCCGTTCGAGCCCCGCGCCGCGACCGGCGGCGGCTTCGCCGCCCCGCCGGAGCTCGACTCCCCGGCGCACCAGCACGGTGTTTCCCCGAACCTGGGGGTGTCAGCGGGATTCAAGGCGGTGCTCGGCGCCGGCCGGATAGTCGTCCCGGTCGGCACG
>NZ_JANEZT010000131.1 GCF_025403405.1 Frankia tisae | reverse complement strand
GCCCCGGTCCGCGCCCCGGCCCCCGGCCGTCCGCGCCGGGCAACAACCCGTACACGACGCCGTCTGCCGGGCCTCGCCAGTCGGCCGGCCAGTCCGGCTCCGGCCCGGCGTCCCCGCCGCGACCGGGTGCTCCTCGCCCGGGTCCTCGCCCGGGTGGGGCGCGTCCCGGCGCCCCCGGCGCCGGCGGTCCTCGGCCCTCGGCGGGTGGGGTGCCGCCGCGCCCGGGCTCGCGCCCTGGTTCTGGCGGGATGCCGCCGCGGCCGGGCGGTAGCGGCGGGCCGCGGCCCAACGCGAACATGTTCCAGCCCCGTCCCGCGGGCGGCGCGCCGGGTCGTCCCGGTGGCGGCGGCGGTGGCGGCGGCGCGCCGGGTCGTCCCGGTGGCGGTGGCGGCGGTGGCCCGCGTCCCGGTGGTTTCGCCGGTCGCGGCGGTGCTCCCGGTCGTCCCGGCGGCGGTGGCGGCGGCGCCGGTGCCGGTGCGCCGGGTCGTCCCGGTGGCGGCGGTGGTGGCCGTCCCGCGGCGGGTGGTCGCGGGCGTGGCGGAACCACGGCGGGCGCGTTCGGCCCGGGTGGCCGCGGTCGTCCCGGCCGTCAGCGCAAGTCCAAGCGGGCGAAGCGGCAGGAGTGGGAGAGCGGCCTGGAGGCGCCGCGGATGGGCGCGATGGTCCCCCGTGGCAACGGGCAGGCCATCCGTCTACCGCGGGGCGCCTCGCTGGCCGACTTCGCGGACAAGATCGACGCGAACCCCGGCGCGCTGGTCCAGGTCGTCTTCACCCAGCTCGGTGAGATGGTGACCGCGACTCAGTCCTGCACCGACGAGACGCTGCAGCTGCTCGGCGTGACACTCGGTTACGAAGTGCAGATCGTCAGCCCGGAGGACGAGGACAAGGAGCTGCTGGAAAGCTTCGACCTCTCCTTCGGCGGTGCGTACGGCGACGACGTCGAGCTCAGCATCCGGCCGCCGGTCGTGACCGTCATGGGCCACGTCGACCACGGTAAGACGAAGCTGCTCGACGCCATCCGCTTCACCGACGTGGTCGGCGGCGAGGCCGGCGGCATCACCCAGCACATCGGTGCCTACCAGGTGCGGGCCGTGGTCGACGGCGACGAGCGGCCGATCACCTTCATCGACACCCCGGGTCACGAGACCTTCACCGCGATGCGTGCCCGCGGTGCCCAGGTCACCGACATCGTGGTCCTCGTGGTCGCGGCCGACGACGGCGTGAAGCCCCAGACCATCGAGGCGCTCAACCACGCCCAGGCGGCCGGGGTGCCGGTCGTCGTGGCCGTCAACAAGGTCGACAAGGAGGGCGCCGACCCGGCGAAGGTGCGGGGTCAGCTCACCGAGTACGGCCTGCTCGCCGAGGAGTACGGCGGCGAGACGATGTTCGTCGACGTCTCTGCTCGGAACAAGACGAACATCGACGGGCTGCTCGAGGCCATCATCCTGACGGCCGACGCGTCGCTGGACCTGCGGGCCCCGACGGGCACCGAGGCCCAGGGCGTCGCGATCGAAGGCCGGCTCGACCGCGGCCGTGGCCCGGTGGCGACCGTGCTGGTTCAGCGCGGCACGCTGCGGGTCGGCGACTCGGTGGTCGCCGGTGAGGCCTTCGGCCGGGTCCGCGCGATGCTCGACGAGCACGGTGATCAGGTGACCGAGGCGGGCCCGGCCCGTCCGGTGCAGGTGCTCGGCTTCACCAGCGTCCCCGACGCGGGTGACAACTTCCTGGTGGTTCCCGAGGACCGGGTGGCTCGCCAGATCGCCGAGCGCCGGCAGGCCCGCGAGCGCAACGCCGAGCTCGCCCTCAGCCGTGGCCGTCCGACGCTGGAGACCATCCTCGAGCGGATGAAGGAGGGCGAGAAGACCCAGCTCAACCTCATCCTCAAGGGTGACGTCTCCGGTTCGGTCGAGGCTCTCGAGGACGCCCTGCTCAAGATCGATGTCGGCGACGAGGTCGGTTTGCGGATCATCGACCGCGGGGTCGGCGCAATCACCGAGACCAACGTCATGCTGGCGTCGGCGTCGGACGCGGTCATCATCGGCTTCAACGTCCGCCCGCAGGGCAAGGCGACGGAGCTGGCCGACCGCGAGGGCGTCGAGGTCCGGTACTACTCGGTGATCTACCAGGCCATTGAGGACATCGAGAATGCCCTCAAGGGCATGCTCAAGCCGGTCTACGAGGAGGCGCAGCTCGGTACCGCCGAGGTGCGAGAGGTCTTCCGGGTGCCGCGGATCGGAAATGTCGCGGGTTCGCTGGTCCGCTCCGGCATCATCCGCCGCAACACCAAGGCCCGCCTCATCCGCGATGGTGTGGTCGTGGCGGACAACCTCACGGTCGAGTCCCTCAAGCGGTTCAAGGACGACGCCACCGAGGTCCGTGAGGGCTACGAGTGCGGTATCGGTCTCGGGTCGTTCAACGACATCAAGGTCGACGACGTCATCGAGACCTTCGAGCAGCGGGAGGTTCCCCGCGCCTGAGGCACGCCGCTGGTGGGTGCCGACCGGTCGGGCGCATGCGCGTCCGGTCGGCACCCACCGCTCGTGCCGCAACGTGGGTAGCGATCATGTGGATCGGAACTCTCAGCCTTGACCTGCTGCTCGGGGACGTGCATTCACTGAAGGAGAAGCGTTCGGTGGTCCGGCCGATCGTGGCCGAACTGCGCCGACGCTTCGCGCTCAGCGTCGCCGAGACGGGGCATCTCGAGCTGCACCGCCGGGCCGAGATCGGGATGGCGGTCGTGGCCGCCGACCGTGCGCACTGCGTCGAGGTCCTGCGCGCCTGTGAGCAGCTGGTGGCGGGACGGCCCGAGGTCGAGGTTCTCGCCGCACGCGAGCGCTGCCTGGCGGAGGACGACGCCGACGGGCAGTTCCGCCAGCCTGCCGACAGCACCGACTGAGTCGAGCACCGCGGGGGTGGCCAGCCCGCCGGCGTCGCGGTGATCGGGCAGCCAGCAGGCGGCGGGGAGCCGCGCGGTCGATGACCGTGGCGTCTCCGGGCGGGGAGCGATCGCGGCGGCAACGACGCCGAGGTAACACGGAGCGAGGAGGTCTACGGTGGCTGATCCGGCCCGGGCACGGAAGCTGGCCGTGCGTATTCGTGAGGTGGTCGCGTCCGCGCTGGAACGCGGCGTGAAGGATCCCCGCCTCGGCATGGTGACGGTCACCGACGTGCGGGTGACACCAGACCTGGTTGACGCGACCGTGTTCTACACCGTGTACGGCGACGAGGCCGAGCGCCGCGCGTCGGCCGAGGCGCTCGAGTCCGCCCGTGGGCTGCTGCGTAGCCAGGTCGGCCGTGCCACCGGCGTGAAGGTCACACCGACCCTCACCTTCATCCACGACCGGCTGCCCGACGACGCCAAGCACCTGGAGGCGCTGATCAGCGTCGCCCGGGAGCGGGACGCCAAACTCGCCGAGGTCCGCCGCGACGCCCGCCCCGCGGGCGACGAAGATCCTTATCGCCGCCCACGGACCGTCGAGGAAGACCTGGACGAGGACCTCGGCGACGAGATCGACGAGATCGATGCGGGTGACGCCTCCGGCCGAGACTCCGGTGCGTGGGATGCCGGCGCGGTCGGCGGAGACCGGGTGTATCCGGCCTCACCCGGCGGCGATCCGACCATCGGACGCTGACAGTGGTGGGCCGCTCCAAGGGTGCGAGCCACCGGCATGCCGGTGGGCCGCGGACACGGCGATGGGACGAGCGATGAGCGACGCGAGCGATCTCGTGGCGGGCGATCGGGCGGCCGTGGTGGCCGCACTCACGGCGGCCGTCGCCGCCGACGACGACATCCTGCTCGTCGCGCACGTCAATCCGGACGGGGACAGCCTCGGTTCAGCCTTGGCCCTTGCGCTGGCGCTGCGGACTCTCGGGGGCCGACCGCGGGTCTCGTTCGATGCCGAGCCCTTCGCCGTCCCCCGGACGCTGCACTTCCTCGCCGGCCAGGAGCTGCTCGTCGACCCGGTGACGATCACAACTCGGCCGGGTCTCGTGGTCTGTCTGGACACGGCCAGCCGGTCCCGGCTCGGCCGGCTCGTCCGGATCACCAGCGGCAGCCTGGTGGTCGTCGTCGATCACCATGCCTCCAACACCCGTTTCGGCGATCTGAACCTCGTCGACAGCGAGGCCGCCTCGACCAGCGCGATGGTCGTCGACCTGATCGACGCGCTGGGCGTGGCGCTGGACGCGGACCTGGCCGCGGCGATCTACACCGGCCTGGTCACGGACACCGGCTCGTTCCGGTTCGCGGCGACGACGCCTGCGGTGCACCGCCTTGCCGCGCGCCTGCTGGCCACCGGCATCCGGCACGATCTGATCAGCCGTGCGCTGTGGGACACCCACCGGTTCGGCTACCTGAAGCTGCTCGGCGAGGTGCTGGGTCGTGCCCGCCTGGAACCCGAGCACGACCTGGCCTGGACCTGGTGCGCCCAGGCCGACCTGCGCAAGGCGGGCCTCGACTACGACGAGATCGAGGGCTTCATCGATACCCTGCGTACGGCGTCGGAGGCCGAGGTCGCCCTGATCTGCAAGCAGGAGGGCGACGTCTGGAAGGTCTCCGTGCGGTCCAGGGGGAGCGTCGACGTCGGTGCGCTGTGCGCCGGCCTCGGGGGTGGCGGCCACCGCCTGGCCGCCGGCTTCGTGACGAGCGCGGAGCTGGCGGAGCTCATGGAAGCGGTGCGGGCGGCGCTGGTTCGGGCGCCGCGGCTGCCCGACCCCGAGGGCGGCGCCCTGACCGGGCCCGATGCCGCCGCCGGGCGTACCCCCGCCCCGGCTCCCGGTCCGGTCCAGGGCCAGATCCAGGGCCAGGGCCAGGGCCAGGGCAGGGGCCAGAGCCGGGCCGACCTGGGCTCGGCGGTGAGCGTCCGGTGAGCCCGCGGGGAGCACGCCCGGCGGGCGGGCCGCAGGTCGACGGTCTCGTGGTCGTCGACAAGCCGGCCGGGCTCACCTCGCATGACGTCGTCGCCCGCGCCCGGCGCATCCTGGGGCAACGCCGGGTCGGCCACGCCGGCACCCTCGACCCGATGGCGACCGGTGTGCTGCTGCTCGGCCTCGGCCGGGGCACGAGGCTGCTGGGTCACCTCGCACTCACCGACAAGGTGTACGACGCGACGATCCGGCTCGGCCGCTCCACGACGACGGACGACGCCGAGGGCGAGCCGCTCGAGGACCGGCCCGTCGACGTCGACCCCGAGCGGCTCGCGCAGGCGATGGCGGCCCTGACCGGGCGCATCGACCAGGTGCCGTCGAGCGTCAGCGCGGTCAAGGTCGGCGGGGTGCGTGCCTATGCCCGGGTGCGGGCGGGCGAGCAGGTCGAGCTCGCCGCCCGCCGGGTCACGGTGCACCGCTTCGACCTGCTCGCCCGCCGATCCGACGGCGCTGCGGCGGACCCGGCGGGCTCCGATCTGGATGTGCGGGTCGGCTGCTCCAGCGGAACCTACATCCGTGCGATCGCGCGCGACCTCGGGGCCGCGTTGGGCTGCGGGGGGCATCTCACGGCGCTGCGGCGCACCGTCGTGGGACCGTTCGGGCTCGCCCGGGCGGTGAGCCTCGACACGTTCGCCGAGCTGGGCGCGGGGGCGGTCATCCCGTTGGCGGAGGCCGTCGCGGCCGGTTTCGCGCGCCGGGACGTGGCGGGGGACGCGGCGGTCGACGTGCGCCACGGTCGCCGGTTGGCGCCGGTAGGACGGCCGGGCACCTACGGCGTGTTCGGGCCGGATGGGTCCGTGCTGGCGCTGGTCGAGGAGAGCGCCGAAGCGGTCCGCTCCCTGGTCGTGTTCGCCCCGGCTTGACCGCGCGCGAGATTGCCGACGGGCCGCGCTCGACCGTGCCGCGCGAGAATGTCCTAGGCTTCCCCCGTGCAAACGTGGCGAGGGGCGGAGAACACGCCGGCCGGGTGGCGCGGCGGGGTCGTCACGATCGGCTTCTTCGACGGGGTGCACCTCGGACACCGGCAGATCATCGGGCAGGCGGTGCGCCGCGCCCACGACCGCGGCGAGCGGGCCGTCGTCCTGACCTTCGAACCGCATCCGGGTGAGGTGCTCCGCCCCGGCAGCCATCCGGCCCTGCTGACGACGTTGCGCCACAAGGCCGAGCTGTTGGCGGCGATCGGCGTCGACGCGCTCTGCGTGCAGCCGTTCACCCTGGACTTCAGCCGGCTGTCACCGGCCGAGTTCGTGCACGGGATGCTGGTCGAGCGACTGGGTGCCAGTGTGGTCGTGGTGGGGGAGAACTTCACCTACGGTCACCGGGCCGCCGGCACGCTGGCCACCCTGGCGGTGGACGGGACCCGGCAGGGGTTCGAGGTCGACGGGGTCCGCCTGGTCCGCTCGGGGGAGCAGGTGCTGTCCTCGACCGAGATCCGCCGCCGTGTCGCCGAGGGCGACGTGGAGTCTGCCGCCGTGGCCCTGGCCCGTCCACACCGGGTCGAGGGCGTGGTCGTGCACGGCGACGCCCGTGGCCGCACGATCGGCTATCCGACGGCCAACGTCGAGGTGACGCCGTGGGCGGCGGTGCCCGCCGACGGGGTGTACGCGGGCTTCGCCTGCTGGGACGGCCGCCGCCAGCCGGCCGCGATCTCGATCGGCACGAATCCGACGTTCGCCGGCCGGGAGCGGCGGGTGGAGGCGTTTCTGCTGGACTTCGACGGGGATCTCTACGGCGAGTACCTGGCCTACGAGTTCACCCGCCGCCTGCGCCCGACGCTGCGCTTCGAGTCGGTGGACGAGCTGGTCACCCAGATGGCGGCCGATGTCGAGGCGACCAGGACGGTCACCCTGCCCGTCTGAGCGCGCCTGCGATCCCGGGCACGGCGGTGCCATCGGCATGGCCCCGCCAGCGCGGGGCCACCGGTGTCCGAGCGGTTCCCCTCGGGTTGATAGGCTTCGGGTCCAGGCGGGTGCGGCGCGTCCGGACAGTGCGGCGATAAGGCTGTGGTCCGGAGGTCGGTTCGGGTGAGGAAGACCCCGGGCGCGCGCCGTCCCGAAGCAGAAGGAGAGGGTGGAGCGTGCCGCTCGCGAGCGACGTCAAGCAGAAGATCATGTCCGATTACGCCACCGTTGAGCGGGACACCGGCTCGCCCGAGGTGCAGGTCGCGATGCTGACCCGTCGGATCAGCGATCTAACCGAGCACCTCAAGGTGCACAAGCACGACCATCACAGCCGTCGGGGCCTGCTCCTGCTCGTCGGGCGCCGCCGCCGGTTGCTGAACTACCTCTCGAAGACGGATATCGGCCGATACCGGGCCCTGATCGAGCGACTCGGGCTACGGCGATAGCGCGAAGAGGGAGCGGCCCTTCGGGACGCTCCCTCTGACGCATCGGGGGTAGATACCAGATGCGTCGCCCGCCGGCGGAGGTCTCCGTCGGCGGATCGGAGGATCTGACCGGGTCCGTGGTGGCGAGAGCCGCCGGTCCTCGGTCGTGGTCGCCGGGAGTGGGCAGGCGCCCTCCCCCCGGGGGCTTCGACTGAGCGCCGGCATCCTCTCAGACGCGGACCCGGCCGCAGAACAAGATCGGCTGCGTGGACCCGGCCGAAGAAGAGGATGGAGTGGTTCGAGTGGACGACTCGACACATGCGGCCGAGGCGGTCATTGCGACCCCGGCCGGAAACCGTACGGTGCGTTTCGAGACCGGCCGGCTGGCCCGGCAGGCCGCCGGTTCCGCCGTCGCCTACCTGGGCGACACGATGGTTCTCTCGGCGACGACGGTCAGCAAGCAGCCCAAGGAACAGCTCGACTTCTTCCCGCTGACGGTGGATGTCGAGGAGCGGATGTACGCCGCCGGGCGGATCCCCGGTTCGTTCTTCCGCCGCGAGGGCCGGCCGAGCGAGGACGCGATCCTCACCTGCCGCCTCATCGACCGGCCGCTGCGCCCCTCGTTCGCCAAGGGGCTGCGCAACGAGATCCAGGTCGTGGCCACGGTGCTGGCCCTCGACCCGGACACGCTCTACGACGTGGTCGCGATCAACGCCGCCAGTGCGTCGACGACCCTGTCCGGGTTGCCCTTCACCGGGCCGATCGGCGCGACCCGGGTCGGCTACGTCGACGGTGAGTGGATCGCCTTCCCGACGCATTCGGAGCTGGCCCGCGCCACCTTCGACATGGTCGTGGCCGGTCGGGTCGTCGAGGACGGCTCCGACGTTGCGATCATGATGGTCGAGGCGGAGGCCACACCGGGCACGGTGGAGCTGATCGCCGGGGGCGCGCCCGCGCCGACCGAGGAGGTCGTCGCCGCCGGCCTGGAGGCCGCCAAGCCGGCCATCCGCGAGCTGTGTCGGGCGCAGAGCGAGCTCGCCTCGCTGGCCGGCAAGGCGGCGGCGCGGGAGTTCCCGGTCTTCATCGACCACCACGACGACGTGCTCGAGGCGCTGTCCGCCGCGGTCGGCGACGAGCTGTCCGCGGCGCTGCGCATCGCCGGCAAGGCCGAGCGGGAGAACGAGCTCGACCGGGTCCGTCAGCTGGCGGTCGAGAAGGTCGCCGCCCAGTTCGAGGGGCGGGAGAAGGAGATCGGCGCCGCCTACCGGGCGCTGACGAAGAAGCTCGTCCGCTCCCGCATCGTCACCGAGGGCGTGCGGATCGACGGCCGGTCGACGACCGAGATCCGGGCGCTGTCCGCCGAGGTCGACTACATCCCGCGGGTGCACGGCTCGGCGCTGTTCGAGCGGGGCGAGACGCAGATCCTCGGCGTCACGACGCTGGCGATGCTGCGGATGGAGCAGACGGTCGACACGCTCAACCCCGATCGCACCAAGCGGTACATGCACAATTACAACTTCCCGCCCTACTCCACCGGTGAGACCGGGCGTGTCGGCTCGCCGAAGCGCCGCGAGATCGGCCACGGTGCGCTGGCCGAGCGGGCGCTGCTGCCGGTGCTGCCCAGCCGCGAGGACTTCCCCTACGCGATCCGCCAGGTCTCCGAGGCGCTGAGCTCCAACGGCTCCACGTCGATGGGCTCGGTCTGCGCGAGCACGCTGTCCCTGCTCAACGCCGGCGTGCCGCTGAAGGCGCCGGTCGCCGGCATCGCGATGGGGCTCGTCCACGCCGACGACGCCTACGTCACGCTGACCGACATCCTCGGCGCCGAGGACGCCTACGGCGACATGGACTTCAAGGTCGCCGGCACCCGCGATTTCGTCACCGCCCTGCAGCTCGACACCAAGCTCGACGGCATCCCCGCCTCGGTGCTTGCCTCGGCCCTGCAGCAGGCGCGCGGCGCGCGGCTGGCGATCCTCGACGTCATGGCCGAGGCGATCGGCAGCCCGGACGAGATGTCCGCGCACGCCCCGCGGGTCATTTCGGTGAAGATTCCGGTTGACAAGATCGGCGAGATCATCGGGCCCAAGGGCAAGATGATCAACCAGATTCAGGCGGACAGCGGCGCCGAGATCACGGTCGAGGACGACGGCACGATCTACATCGGCGCGGTGGACGGCCCCTCGGCGGAGTCCGCCCGTTCGGCGATCAACGCGATCGCCAACCCGCAGATGCCCGAGGTCGGCGAGCGGTACCTCGGTACCATCGTCAAGATCACCAACTTCGGGGCGTTCGTCTCGCTCACCCCGGGTCGGGACGGTCTGCTGCACGTGTCCAAGCTCAAGACGCTCTCGGGCGGCAAGCGGGTGGAGAAGGTCGAGGACGTGCTGACCGTGGGACAGAAGCTCCAGGTGGAGATCACCGAGATCGACGCCCGTGGCAAGATCAGCCTGTCCCCGAGTGCCGAGGCCGCGGACGCGGCGGCGACCTCCTGACGGCGCGACGTGACCGACACCCCCACGCCTGACCTGACCCGCTCCTCCGGCTCGGCCGGCTCCGGCGACGCCGCGGGTCGAGATGCCGCGGACGCAGGTGAGCGAGTGGCCCGCCTGCTCGCGGGCGGGTCCGTCAGCGAGTCGTTGCTGGGCGGCACGGTGCTGCGCACCGTGCTGCCCGGCGGGCTGCGCGTCATCACCGAGCGTGTCCCCGGGGTCCGCTCGGCCGCGATCGGCGTCTGGGTGGGCGTCGGCTCGCGCGACGAGACCCCGGTGACCGCCGGCTGCTCCCACTACCTCGAGCACCTGCTGTTCAAGGGCACCCCGAGCCGGGATGCCCTGACGATCAGCGCGTCGGTCGAGGCGGTCGGCGGCGACCTCAACGCGTTCACGGGCAAGGAGTACACCTGCTACTACGCGCGGGTGCTCGACTCCGACCTCGCGATGGCCGTCGGCGTCGTCGCGGACATGGTCACCAACTCGCTGGTGACCGCCGACGACGTCGAGGCCGAGCGTGGCGTGATCCTCGAGGAGATCGCCATGCACGAGGACGACCCGGGCGACGTCGTCCACGACGTCTTCGCCGAGGCGATGCTCGGCGCGTCGGCGCTCGGCCGGCCGGTGCTCGGCACGATCGAGTCGATCGAGGGGCTGGGCCGCGAGACCATCGCCGACTACTACCGCTCCCGCTACGTCCCGCCGGCGATGGTGGTCTCGATCGCCGGAAACCTGGAGCACGATCGCGTGCTCGCGCTCGTCGCGGAGGCCTTCGGCGATCACCTGACGTCGGCCGCGGAGCCGTCGGGGGTGCGAGCCGGCAGCTACGACTACCCGCCGGCGCCCGGCATCGTCGTTTCCGAGCGGCCCACCGAACAGGCGAACCTCGTGCTGGGCACCGTCGGCCTGTCCCGGCATGATCCGCGTCGCTTCGCGCTCGGGGTGCTCTCGACGGCGCTGGGCGGCGGGATGAGCTCCCGGCTGTTCCAGGAGATCCGCGAGAAGCGGGGCCTAGCCTACTCGGTGTACTCGTTTGCGTCGCACTTCGCTGATGCCGGCCTGTTCGGCGTCTACGCCGGCTGCGCTCCCAAGCGCGCTGACGAGGTCCTGGCGATCGCCCGGGACGAGGTGCGATCCATCGCCGAGCGCGGGATCAGCGCCGAGGAGCTCGACCGCGCCCGCGGGCAGAGCCACGGCTCCCTCGTCCTCGGGCTGGAGGACACCGGCTCGCGGATGAGCCGGCTGGGCAAGAGCGAGCTCGTTCACGGCGAGCTCCTGTCCGTCGACGAGATCATCGCCCGGGTGAACGCGGTCACGCTGGACGACGTCACCGGGATCGCCGCGGCGCTCGTCGAGCAGCCCTGGGCCCTCGGCGTCATCGGGCCGTTCGACGATCATGACTTCGGCGCGGCCGTCGCCCGCTGAACCTTCGGCCGTGGGCGCCAGGCGCGGGCCTGCGGCCGGCCGGCGGCGTCCAGTCACCGCGACGCCAGCCGGCGTTCGGTGCCCACCACGGAGGGAACAGGCATGAGCGAGCAGCTCGCGGTGGGGGTTCTCGGCGCGGGTGGCCGCATGGGGTCGACGGTGTGCGCCGCCGTCGATGCCGCCCCGGACCTCGCGCTCGTCGCCGCGCTCGACGCCGGCGACGACCGGGCCGCGCTCGCCGCGGCCGAGGTGGTCGTCGATTTCACCACGCCGGACGCAGTGCTCGACAACGTCCGCTGGTGTGTCGAGGCAGGCCGGCATGTCGTCGTCGGCACGACCGGCTTCGACGACGGACGGCTGGCGACGGTGCGCGGCTGGCTCGGTGACGCGCCGAAGGTCGGGGTGCTGATCGCCCCGAACTTCGGGGTTGCCGCCGTGCTCATGATGATGTTCGCCGCGCGCGCCGCCCGCTTCTTCGACTCCGTCGAAATTGTCGAGTTGCACCATCCCAACAAGGTCGACGCGCCGAGCGGCACCGCCCGGCGCACCGCCGAGCTCGTCGCCGAGGCCCGCGAGGCCGCCGGACTCGCGCCGGGCGGCCCGGACGCGACGGCCACGGCGCTTGACGGCGCCCGCGGCGCCCGGGTCGCGGGCGTGCCCGTGCACGCCGTACGCCTCGCGGGTCTCGTCGCCCACCAGGAGGTTCTGCTCGGCGGGGCGGGGGAGACCCTGACCCTGCGTCACGACTCCTACGACCGCACCTCCTTCATGCCGGGCGTGCTGCTCGCCGTGCGGCGCATCGCCGATCGTCCCGGCCTGACCGTCGGCCTGGAGCACCTGCTCGACCTGGATTAATCGCCGGGTGTCCGCGGGATCGCTCGGCCGTGAAAGATAGGTTTTCGGGTGTGGTCGGACACGTTGACCGCCGGCCGCCGGCGGGTACCCGAAGCGTCTTCGGAATCGATCTGGGCACGACGTTCAGCTGCCTGGCCCGCGTCTCGGGCGCCGGGGAGCCGCAGATCGTGCCGTTGTCCGACGGCGCGCTGACGCTGCCGAGCGTCGTGTTGTTCGTCGGCGCGGACGACTACCTCACCGGGCAGACCGCCCGCGAGCTCGCCCGGGCCCGGCCCGACGACGTCTGCTCGCTGGTCAAGCGGCGGATGGGCGACGGCGACTGGCGGTTCATCACCCAGGGCGCGGCCTGGTCCGCACCGGCCGTCAGCGGCCTGATCCTCAAGGCCCTGGTCGCCGACACCGCGCTGGCCACCGGCGAGCGGGTCGAGGACGTCGTGATCACCGTTCCGGCCTACTTCGGGGACACCGAACGCCGGGCGACGGTCCTTTCCGGCGAGTATGCGGGGCTCAACGTCGTCGACGTCATCAACGAGCCGACCGCGGCGGCGTTGTCCTACGGGTTCGCCCGCTTCGAGATCGGTACCCGGCGTACCCTCGGCGGGCCGGGTACCGCGGCGGAGGAGGTCGCCCTCGTCTACGACCTGGGCGGCGGCACCTTCGACGTCACCGTCGTGGAGCTCGCGGACCGCCGGGTCTCCGTCGTCGCCGTCGACGGTGACCATCAGCTCGGTGGCGCCGACTGGGACGAAAAGATCGTTTTGTACCTGTGTGACCGGTTCCTCGCCGAGCATCCGGGCGCCCCGGACCCCCTCGACGAGGGGGAGGGCTCCCAGGCGCTGCTGCTTGCCGCCGAACGGGCGCGCCGGGACCTCACCGACGCGCCCACCACGACCGTCGTCGTCGAGCACGCCGGCCGCCGCACCGAGGTGCCGCTGACCCGCGACGAGCTGGAACGGCTCACCGCCGGGCTACTCGACCGGACCATCGCCCTGACCCGGGCCGCCCGCGACGCGGCGCTGGTCCGCGGGGTCCGCGGGATCGACCGGATCCTGCTCGTCGGCGGCGCCTCGCGGATGCCCGCCGTGACTCGCCGCCTCGCCGCCGAGTTCGGGGTGCCAGTAGAGCTGTCCGATCCGGATCTTGCGGTTGCCCGGGGGGCCGCCATCTACGGCGAGAAGAAGGCGCTGGAACGGCTGGTGCTCGCCGATCTGGTGACCCGCGGCCAGCTCGTCGACGGCGCCGGGGTGGACGCCGCCGCCCCGGCCGACCTGGACGCCGCCTGCCGGCGGCTCGCCGACGCGCTCGGCCTGCCCACCCAACGGGTGCGCCGGACCGTCGAGGTGCAGGTCGTCAACGTCGTTTCCCGGGGCTTCGGAGTGCTGGCGCTCAACCGCCTCGGCGAGCAGGGCGCGGTGTTCCTGGTGCACCGCAACGACCGGCTTCCGATCGCGGTCCGGCGCTCCTTCGGAACGGTGCGCGACGACCAGGACGCCGTCACCGTGTACGTGGTCGAGCAGGCCGGCGGGGTGGAGTCGACCCGGGTCGAGGACAACAAGGTGATAGCCGAGGCCGAGATCACCGGCATCCCGCCCGGTTTCCCCGCCGGGTCGCAGATCCAGATCCTCTTCCGGATGGGCTTCGACGGCATCCTGGAGGTCACGGCCACCCACGAGGGCCTCGCCGACCATCCCCTGACGGTGCGGGTCGAGACATCGGCGGCGCTGAGCCAGGCCGATGTGGCCCGCGAGCGGGAGCAGGTCGCCCGGGCCCGCCGGGAACGTGGTGGCCTCCCGCACGTCGACGGCCGGCCGGATCCGCCGACGGATCCGGGTGGTGGGTCCGGTGGCCCGGCCGGCGGATTGGGCGGGCAGACAGGCGGGCTGGGCGGCCTGCCGGGCGGCTGGGGCTGACAGGGAGGACGACGATGCGGGCCTTCGACTCCGACGACTACCGTCGCCGGGTGCTCGCCGTGGTGCACCGCCGCGGCGGCGCCGAGCACAGCGACCCGTTCGAGATCTACGACATCCCGCTGGCGGAGGTGGACACGCTCGACGATGCGGCGATCCGCGCCCGCATCGCCGAGGTCTGGGCCTTCTGGCAGCGCAGCCGGGACCATCCCCGCTACCGTGGGGTGATTATCGGCCTGCTCGACCTGCACACCGAGCTGGCCACAGCGCTCGCCGACCGCACCGCGCGCCTCACCCTGCGCGATCGAGTCGCCAGCGCCCGCGCCGCCCGCGACGACGAGCGGTTCGCCGCGTTGGACGCCGCCGTCACCCGCCTCGTGGCCCGGTTCGGAGGCATCCCGGCCGACCGGGTCGCCGGCCTGCGGACCTGGGCGGCGACCCAGGGCATCGACGAGTCCGCGTTCGCCCTGCGGACCCGCCGTCATCGGATCGTCCCCGCGAGCCCGGCCGCCGGGCCGGCCGACCGGCCGCGGCCTGAGCCGATTCCCGCCGAGGTACTCCGTCAGATCCGGGCCGACCTCGACGAGCTGGGCCGGATCACCGCGTCCGCCCCGCCATGCAGCCTGTTCGACCTGCTCGGCGTGTCGCCTGGCGCCCCGCGCGAGCAGATCCGGCATCTGCGCGACGAGGCGCTGATGCGCAACCGTGCCCGCCGGCCGGACCGCCGCCGCGCTCTGCTCGACGATCTGCTGGCCGCCGTCGGTGCGCTGCTGATCGAGGGCGACCCGGACGCCTACCTCGACGCGCTTGCCGCTGCGACGAGCGAGCGGCTGCGGCCGCGGGTGGCGGCGGCGGTCCTCGTCGAAGACGCGCTGCTTGCGGCCGAGGCGGCCGCACTCGTCGCCGAGGCGGAGGCAGATGGCCTCGACCCGCAGCGGGCGCGTGCTGTTGTCGGCGCCCTCGCCCGAGAACAGGGGGTCACCGCGCCGTTGCTGCCGCCCCCGGCGGGCGGGCTGCCACCGGTCCGGGCGGACGATTGGCGACCGGCGGTATCCCGGGCCCGTGCGGCGCTGCGGGCCGGCCGGCCGGTGGCGGCCGGCGAGCACGTGGCCACCGCCCGAGAGCTCGCCGGCGAGACCCTGCCGCCGATCCGGGCGGTGGACGACGAGGTGCAGACCGCGATCCGGGCAGCGGGCGACGGCTGGGCGGCCCTCGCCCCGCTGATTGCGGCCGGCCGGTACCGGGCGGTGCTGCCCGCGGCCCGGCGGCTCGCCGAGACCGCCGCCGATGTGCCCGGCCCGGGCAACCAGCTCGCCGGGGAGCTGCTTTCCCTTGCCGTGGCCCGCTGCACCACCGCCGACGAGCTCGTCGCCCGGGCCCGCACGGCCGGTGCCGTCGACCGCGAGCGCCTGCTCGGTGAGGCCCTCGCGCTGGTCACCGACCACGCCGAGGCCTCGACGCTGCTCGCGAGAAGCCGGCCCGGCCCGGCCCCGGCTCCGCCGGCGGCGGTGCGAGCTCACCGGGACGGCCGTTCGGTCCTGGTGAGCTGGCGGCCGTCGACGACTGCTGGTGAGGTGCGCTACCGGGTCACCCGCTTTGCCGCCGACAGTGTCGGCCGGGCGGTCGGCGTGACCGCGGGCAACAGCCTGGAGGACGGTGGCGCACCGCCCGGCGGGGCGATTCCCCGTTACGAGGTCGCCGCCGGCGTCGGCGGCGCCTGGTCGACGCCGGCCGGGACGACCGAGGCCGACCCGGGAACCGACGGCCCAATTGCGCTGGCCGGTACGCCCGCCGACACTGCCGCCGACGCCCTTCCCTCGCCGGTCGGGCTACGGTGGGCCGGTGAACGGCTGCGATGGACCTGGCCGGCCGGCTGCACGGAGATGATGGTGGTCTGCCGGCCGGACGGACCGCCGACGGCCGCCGACGATCCCCGCGCGCAGGTCCGCAAGGTGACCAACACCCGATACGAGATCGATGGCGGCGTCCTCCTCCCGCCGGGCCGCCCCCTGCACGTCGCGTTGTTCTGCTGCGTGCGCCAGGCGGGGCGACTGGCCGTGGCAACCTCGGCCGGGGCCCGGCTCCGGCTTGAGCCGGGCGGCGACGGAGCGGGCGGGTGAGGGCCCGGGCGACGGTCGCCATCCTGGTCGCTGCCTGCCTGTTCTATCT
>NZ_JANEZT010000130.1 GCF_025403405.1 Frankia tisae | reverse complement strand
GACAGCGGTGAGCCAGTCGGGGTGCGCGGCGACGATCAACGTGGCGTAGTCGTCTTCGGAGAAGCTGCGGCGCTCGCCTTTACGGTCGTGGTGGGCCAGGACCCGGTAGAACAACCGGGGCTGCTGGCCGGATGTACGCCCAGCATCTGCTCACCACCGGCGGGATGGCGGACATCGGCACGCTTCCATGCGCACCCGACCCGGGTAAGAAGCCGCACTCGGCGTACGCCTCCTGCTGCTGGTCCTGGTTGTCACGGCCGCCACGCGACTCGTCGTCCGTCGACGCGGAAGGCCACGTAGCGCCGCAATTCCCGAGGACCAGTCGATCTCACCCGGCCGCGCCATAGGCGTCGAGTACCACCCGTGCAGGCGTCTGGCTGCTTGGCAGGGTCCCTGATCGGAGCCCGTGAGATGTGCCCGCTTCACGGGCCCGGTGTCGCGCGGACTGGACGGCATGCCAGAAGATCCGCTCCGGCCACAGGGGTTGAATGCGCGCAGTAGTGGGCTTCGAACCCGTGCATGTCGCTACCGGGTAGCGCGAGGCGCGAACAAGCCGCTAGCCACGCAACGTGGCGGAAGTTCCTCTGGCGGATCGCGCGGTGCCACCAGCAATCAATGATCTATCGGCAGATATCTACATTCCGTAGTCTATTAACTACACTTTGGTGCCCCCAACGGGATTCGAACCCGTGCTACCGCCTTGAAAGGGCGACGTCCTGGGCCGCTAGACGATGGGGGCGCGGTGACGATCACAGCCGGGGCAGAGCAACCGCTCGGCCACATCATCGATCGTCTGAAGCACTGCAAGCATAGGGGATGGCCAGGGCGGGCGACAAACGTGTCTGTGCCAGGTCCCGGTCAGCGGATGCCGGCGGGGTGGGCAGGCAGGGCCGGGCGCGGGTCGGCCCAGCGGTAGCGGGAGTGGAAGAAGGCGCGCACCGGCCGGCCGCCGATCGCGATCGAGTGGGTGATGCGCACGACCTGCGCGCCACCGCCGGCACCACCGTCACCGTCACCACTGGCGCTGGCGAGGTCGAAGGACATCGTGACGTCGTCGGCCCGCTCCAGCGGGGTGTTCGGGTCGTAGACGCGCAGGGTCACCGCCGTGTCGACCTGGGTGTAGGCGTAGGCGAGGACCTGGTGGTTCAGGCCGAGTTGCAGGGGATCCGCCGAGTGGACGGTGATGACGCCGATCGGGGCGAGCCGTCCGGAGTCGAGATCGAGCCGGATCCGCGGCCATTCGCCGGCCACGCTGCGCCGCCCCACGCCGAGTCGGCCCATGGCGCTGCCGGGACGGACCGGCCGGCTCGACCCGGGCCGCGACGCGCCGACGGGGCGCGGTCGCGGGTAGGTGTCGGCGCCTCGCATGAGCCCGTAGTACCGGGCGACGCCGCGGGGCAGGTCGAAGCTCGCCAGCAGGCGGCGCACGAGGTAGCCGTACAGCGGGGTGCCCCGCCGGGGCGGCTCGACGTCCGGCGGCGGATCGATGCCCGCCTCGAACAGGTCACGCACCGCGAAGATCATGCCGCCGCACAGGCCGCGACTGGCGTCCCCGATCCCGATGCCGATGGGCATGCCGGGCAGCCGCAGGGCCAGCAGTGGCTGGGTATCGAAGCTGTTCGTGAACCGGAAGGCGCTGCTGGCGGGCAGGAACCCGGGCACGGCGGAGCGCACCACCCAGCCCTGCGGGCGGTCACGGTCCATGGTGCAGCCTTTCTTGCCCGGCCCCACACCGCCTGGACTGGCCAGACGGCGGGCGCCGGTCATCGTTTCGGTCGGTGAACGGCCGCCAGACTGCGGCGGCCCCGCCCGTCGCCTTCGCCGCGTGCGGCGAGGCCGGCGGACGGCCCACCAGGGCCGTCCGCCGGTTCCCCAACAGGTCCACCCTGCGCCCTCCCGGTGCTCAGGTGGTCCTTGACGCAGACGTCGACGCAAACCGGACCTCGCCCGGCGGCCTCCCAGCCAACCGGACAGCCCGGCGTTCGGATCTTCACACTTCCTTAACGTCGGGTGGCCCGTAGGTGGGGGCCCGGACCGGCCGGCTTGTCCGGTTCTCAGTGAACGGACAGCCTTTCGGACCTTCGGCCCTGTTCCACCAGGTCTGACCACCGACACCCTCGCGCTGGCGGTGGATGCCGCCCGGGCGAGGGAAAGGAGGTGTCTCCGGCTACGCGCCAGGTCGGCGCGATCTACATGTCGCCTCCGATGCTCGGGACCCCCTTCAGCAGGGCACGCACCTCGGCCTCTCGGTACCGGCGGTGCCCACCCAGGGTCCGAATCGACGTCAGCTTGCCGGCCTTCGCCCACCGGGTCACGGTCTTCGGGTCAACCCGAAACATCGTGGCTACCTCGGCGGGCGTCAGCAGCGGCTCGGCGTCCGGCGTTCGTGTCGTCATTGTGTTGGCCTCCCGTCACAGAGCGTCGCTCCGTCCCATACAGATCGTGCATCCTTCGGGGGCATTTCGGACATGGCACGTCAGGACCATCTGCTGACTAGTCACAGCTCGTCCGAAGCAGACGGCGACTCTGGGTTAACGGAATGCTTCGATCAGCTTGCGGATTCCCGCGCCTGCAGGGGTCTCCACCTCATCAGGACCCGTTCGTAAGCTTCGACCGCTAGGTCTGTTCGCCCACGGCGTAACGCACTGACAGCCTCGACGATGTCCTCTACCGAGCTGTCGCGCCGAAGCATGTCGTCGTCGAGTAGGTCAACTAGCCCGTCGTAGTCCAGTTCGACCCTGCTCTGCGGATGGAAGGACCCCAGCCAACGGGCCAGATCGCCGATGCCCTCGACCGCGGGGGCGTCGCCCGTGCCCCCGCGCAGCGTCTCGACCGCCTCCACCGCCCGGCTCGCTCGGCGCCGGGCCAGGCTCATCGTCGTCCGGTAGATCATCGACCGCTCGGCGGTGTCGCCGGTCACCAGCGACCGCTCGGCCGGGTCGAACAGCAGGAACCACGGCGGCGGGACCATCCAGGTGCAGGTCTGGACATGGATCTTCAGGCTCGGCCGGCGGGCCTTCCACCGGTCCAGCTCGATCTCGGCCGGCTCGGTGATCCGCCGTGGCAGGAACGCCTCGGCGACCCGCTCGGGCAGCAGGCCGCGGAACTCCAGCGCCGCCTGCCACACCCGCAGCTGGGTCGACCACGGGCAGACGAACATCAACCCGTCGATCCACTGCACGAACGCCGACTCGTCGGCCACATCGAGGGTCGGCCGGACGCTCGCGACCAGCGCGACGACCCGCTCCTGGCGCGAACCGGCCCGCCGCGACGGCGGCCCCGCGGCGGCGTAACGCTGCCAGCGCCCCCGCTCGGCGGCCGGAAAAGCCGCGAGCGGCTCGTACACCCGCAGGTACGCCGCCGGCGAGACGACAGCCATCTCAGCTCCCACTGACCGCGTCCGACCCCAGCGCCGGCCGTGCGCGGGCGGCGCGGCACTCACCCCGCGGGGTGAGCCCGATCACGCGCCGCAGCACCGCGGACGACACCCACGCGGATGCCCTGGAACCTGGCATGCCTCGATCCTGGCACGTCCACTCGCAAGCCGTGTGCCCTACCGGGGCCGTAGGGTTCGCCAGGACCCGGCCAGCGCCACCACCCGTGCCCAGCCGGCCGCCGACCTGCAGGCCCGCCGGGCGGATGGCGCCACGCCGCGCCGGGCCCGAGCCGGGTCCGTCCCCCAGGAGGTGCACCATGACATCGCTGTTCGGTGCCGTTCGCGACCACGAACAGGTGCTGCTGTGCTCGGACCAGCGCACCGGTCTACGCGCGATCATCGCGGTCTACTCGACCGCTTTGGGCCCCTCGCTGGGGGGCACCCGCTTCCACCCCTACGCCGACGACGACGTCGCGCTCGCCGACGCCCTGGCGCTGTCCCGGGCGATGGCCTACAAGGCCGCCTGCGCGGGCCTGGACCTCGGCGGCGGCAAGGCCGTCATCATCGGCGACCCCGCCCGTGACAAGTCCGAGCCGCTGCTGCGCGCCTTCGGCCGCCACATCGCCTCACTGGGCGGACGTTACATAACCGCCTGCGACGTCGGCACCTACGTCGACGACATGGACGTCATCGCCCGCGAGACGCGCTGGGTGAGCGGGCGCTCGCCGGCACACGGCGGATCGGGCGACTCCGGCGTGCTGACCGCCTACGGGGTCTTCGAGGGCCTGCGCGCGGCCGCGCAACACCGGTGGGGGACGTCGGACCTCGCCGGACGCCGGGTGGGGGTCAGCGGCGTCGGCAAGGTCGGCCGCCGCCTCGTCGGGCACCTGGTGGCGGGCGGGGCCTCGGTGATCGCCGCGGACGTCGATCCGGCGGCCCTGGCCCGGGTGCGCGCCGAGTTCCCGAGCGCGCAGACCGTCGCCGACCCCGACCAGCTGTTCGACCTCGACCTCGACGTCTACTCGCCGTGCGCACTCGGCGGCGGGCTCAACGCCGAGACGGTCACCCGGCTGCGCGCGGAGATCGTCTGCGGCGGAGCCAACAACCAGCTCGCCACGCCCGACATCGGCCGCCGGCTCGCCGACGCCGGGGTCCTCTACGCGCCCGACTTCGTCGTCAACGCCGGCGGGCTCATCCAGGTCGCCGACGAGATCGAGGGCTACTCGCCGGAGCGGGCCCGAGCCCGGGCGGCACGCATCTTCGACACCACCGCGGAGGTCCTCCGCCTCGCCCACGACGAGGACGTGACTCCGGCGACCGCCGCCGAACGGCTCGCCGAACGCCGGATCGTCGAGGTGGGCCGGCTGCGCGGGATCCTGCTGCGGTGAGTGGCGACTGGCCCCGCGCTGGCGCACGGCACGTCCGCGCAGGTCCGGACGATCGAAGGGACGTGACGGTGGACACATCGCGACGCGGCGGGCCGGGCCGTCTGCGAGCCGGTGAGCGGCCCCGATCCCCCGCTCGAACCCGCCGGACAGCGGGCTTCACGAAGCGCTTCCGATCATGGTCATCTTGTCCGAGGACAGGCAACTGTCGGGTTGGCGTGCCGAGAAGCCTCCGATCCCTGTAGTCTCGGGAAGCACGAGACAGTGAGAGCACCGGGGCGGGTCCCCGTCGTCATGTTCGAGGGGGTCGAGCCATGGGGCGCGGCCGAGCTAAGGCCAAGCAGACGAAAGTCGCCCGCGAGCTCAAGTACAACTCGCCCAATATGGATCTCGACCGATTGAAGGCGGATCTGGGCGCGGGCTCGACGCGCGAGAACAACAGCGACGATGCGCACGTAGATGACGATTACGGATACGACGCTTATGCAGACGACGAGGACGATCGCCGTTCCTCCCGCTGACACAGCGTCACGTCGGTAGTCGTCCCGCCGCGGCAGGCTCACCCCGGCGGTCGTCGCCGATGGTGGCGGCCCGGGCTTCGGTCCGGGCATCCACCGCCATGCTGTGCTGCCTAGGTGCATGCGCGATCACGCTGGTGACCGTGCCGCTCCTTGGTGCGCGGCCACGAGGCGTCGCGTCTGCGATGTCGCGCGGGCACACGCGGCTGGCTATCGACAGACAGCGCTCGAGCGGCTCCAGCCGGGTTGCCGGATGCCGCCCGCCCGTGCGCGATCAGCTCAACCTGGGTGCCGCCCGACCAGCCGGGCCCGGGGTGCCGCGTCCGCCGCCGGCTCGCCCACGCCGGGCTCATGGCCTGCCGGGCCCCCGCCGGGCGCAGCAGCGATCCTGCCGACGGCCCACGAAGGAACCTCGCGCTCCGCGAGCAGCGCGAGCGCCTCGGGGACGACGCCGGCCGGCAGCACCGCCACCATGCCGATGCCCTGGTTGAAGGTGCTCTCCATGTCCACCTGAGCCACCGCGCCGCGCTCGGCGAGCAGCCCGAAGATCGCAGGCACCGCCCAGGATGCCCGGTCGAGGGTGGCGACCAGACCGGCGGGGATGACACGGGCGATGTTCGCGGCGAGGCCGCCCCCGGTGATGTGGGCGAAGGCATGCACCTCGACCGCCGCCGCCAGGGCCAGACAGTCCCTGGCGTAGATGCGGGTCGGGGTAAGCAGGGACCGGCCGAGTGTGTCCCCCAGCGAGGGGACGTATGCCCTCAGACCGGCCGCAGCGGTTTCGGAGACCCCACCTGGTTGGCCAGAATCAACGGGACCGAACAGGATGTGCCGTACGAGCGAGAAGCCGTTGGAGTGGATGCCGGATGAGGCCATCGCGACCACCACGTCCCCGGGCTGGACCCGCTCCGGCCCGAGCACGTCGTCGGCCTCCACGACCCCGACCCCCGTCGCGGCCAGGTCGTAGTCGTCGCTACCCATGAGTCCGGGATGCTCGGCGGTCTCGCCGCCGACCAGCGCCGCGCCGGCCTGCTCGCACCCGGCCGCGATCCCGGAGACGATCTCCGCGATCCGCGCGGGCACCAGGGCCCCGCAGGCGATGTAGTCGAGCAGGAACAGCGGCTCGGCGCCGCACACGACGAGGTCGTCGACCACCATGGCGACCAGATCGATGCCGACCGTGTCGTGCGTGTCGAGGGCGCGGGCAAGTGCGATCTTGGTGCCCACGCCGTCCGTGGACGAGGCGAGCAGCGGCCGCCGGTAGCGCGCCGTGTCCAGGGCGAACAGGCCGGCGAACCCGCCCAGCGAGCCGACCACCTCGGGCCGCGTGGCCCGCGCGACGTGCCCGCGCATCAGCTCGACGGCCCGGTCCCCCGCGGCCACGTCGACTCCCGCAGCATGGTACGAGGCGCCCGCCGGCGTTGAGGCGCCTGCCGACGTCGGAGTGCCGGCCCCGGCCGTGATCCGCTCGACGCCGCTCATGCCTGCCTCGCCCCGGCCGGCTCAGGGCGCTGCACGCCATGGCGGTCCGCTGCCGGCGGCGGGTCCAGGCCAGGCCCGGGCGCCAGCCCGTTCTCCCCCCGGGTCACCGGGTCGCTGCCCGCATGCGGCGCGGGGTCGGCACCGCCGGCCAGGTCGACGTCGTCATGGTTGTCCGGGGACGGGTCGGCGCCGTTCATGCCGAGTGTCACCTCCCGGCGCATCGCCTCGGCGATCATGTCGGCGGTCGTCTGGGCACCGGACACCGGCTCCAGCCGGTGCTTGCCGAGCTTGGCGGACTCGGTCAGCGGAACCGGGTAGACGCCGTCGAAGCAGGCTCGGCACAGCGCCTGCGCCGGCTGATGGGATGCGGCGACCAGGCCCTCCAGCGAGACGTAGGCCAGCGAGTCCGCGCCGAGCGAGGCACGGATCTCCTCGACGCCGGCGTCGCTGGCGATGAGCTCGTCGCGGGTGGCGAAGTCGATGCCGTAGAAGCAGGGCCAGCGCACCGGGGGCGAGGAGATCCGGATGTGGACCTCGGCGGCGCCGGCCTCGCGCAGCATGCGGACCAGCGCCCGCTGGGTGTTCCCACGCACGATCGAATCGTCCACGACGACCAGGCGACGGCCCTCGATGACGTCACGCAGCGGGTTCAGCTTGAGCCGGATTCCGCGCTGGCGGATCGTCTGCGACGGCTGGATGAAGGTGCGTCCCACGTAGGAGTTCTTGACCAGCCCCTCCCCGAACGGGATGCCGGCCTGCTCCGCGTAGCCGACCGCGGCGGGCACCCCGGACTGCGGCACCGGGATGACGAGGTCCGCCTCCACGGGCGCCTCGCGGGCGAGCTGGCGGCCCACGTCGACCCGGGTGGCGTGCACCGAACGGCCGGCGATCGCCGTGTCCGGACGGGCGAGGTAGACGTATTCGAACAGACAGCCGTGCGGATTGGCCTCGGCGAAGGTCTGCGACCGCACCCCGGCGGCGTCGATGACGATCATCTCGCCGGGCTGGACCTCGCGGACGAAGGTCGCGCCGACGATGTCGAGAGCGGCCGTCTCACTGGCGACGATCCACGCCCCGTCCGGATGTTCGTCCAGGCGGCCGAGGACGAGGGGATGGATGCCGTGCGAATCGCGGGCCGCGTAGAGGGTCGAGGCGTCCGAGAAGACCAGCGAGAAGGCGCCGGCGAGCCGGGGCAGCACGGCCATCGCCGCGTCGACGAGGGTGGGCCCGGCGTGGTCGGCGAGCATCGCGGTGATGAGGTCGGAGTCGGTGGTCGCGCGCAGCCGGTCACGCCCGGTGTCGAGCCCCTGCGCGAGCTCGACGATGTTGGTGAGGTTGCCGTTGTGGCCGAGCGCGATCGGGCCGCCGAAACGGGCCGTGCGGTAGGACGGCTGGGCGTTCTCCCAGGTGGAGGAGCCGGTCGTCGAGTACCGGGTGTGCCCCACCGCCACGTGGCCGCTCAGGCTGGACAGGGTGATCTCGTCGAAGACCTGGGCGACGAGCCCGAGCTCCTTGAACACCACGACCGTCCGGCCGTCGCCGACCGCGATCCCGGCCGCCTCCTGACCGCGGTGCTGCAGAGCGTACAACCCGTAGTACGCGAGATTCGCCACATCCTCACCGGGCGCCCAGACGCCGAAGACGCCGCAGGCATCCCGGGGACCGGGTTCGTCGGACAGCTCGGACCCCGCTGCGGGGTTGGCGCCAAAGCGGGCGACGTCTGGCACCAGGACTCCTTGGCTGGTCAGGGACACCGGAGGAATGCGGAAGGTTACGCGCGGGACCGCGTCCGCGCCGGCCCGTCCGCACTCGTCACGTGACGTACCGGACCGGCTTCGGCCACCGCCTCGCCCGGCAGCTACCTCGCTCCACGCTAGCAGCGACGGGCCACATCGTCCCTTCCCTCGTGTGCCGGCCCAATGCCCCGCCGCCGGCCCCGCCGTCACAACAGCGGCAGGTAACGGCTGAGATCGGCTCGCTCGCCGCTGGCGGAGATCCGCCCGTCGGCCACCGCGTCGCCCCAGGCCAGCCGTCCCGTGCAGAGCAGGACGAACGCGACCGGTCCAGCCTCGACCACGTTCGGCGGGGTGCCGCGCGTGTGCCGGGGCCCCTCGACGACCTGGACGGCGGCGAAGGGCGGCACCCGTAGTTCCACCGTGTGTCCGGGCACACGGTGGGCGAACAGCTCGACGAACAGCTTCGTCGCCACCTTCAACGCCGGGCGCAGTGGCTCGACGCCGAGGTCGAGGCCGTGCACCACCGCCTCCACCGCCCGGGTCCGCAGGAACTCGGTCAGCAGCATCGGGCCACCCGGGGTCGCGACCACCGGGTCGTCGTCGGTCACCCGCGCCAGCGCGGCCGCCGCCGCCGACACCTCGGCGGCCAGCCGCTCGCGCAGGCCCGCCAGCCCGGTAGCCGCCGCCAGGGCCCGGGCGGTGTCCGCGATCGACTCCGCCCGGGCCCCGCTGCCCGTGAGGTAGTCGGCCGCCGAGATCGGCCGCGGCACAGCGAGAGGGGGCTGGTCGGTGGCGGGAAGCGATTCGGCGGGAGCCAGCGCCTGCGTCAGCGCAATCGCGGACCGGCCGACGTGCATGGCGAGGTCGCCGACCGTCCAGCCGGGCAGGGGGCTCGGCGCGGCGAGTCTGCCGGCCGGCAGCTCGCCCACGGCGTCGGCGACCCGCCTCCACTGGGGCACCACCGCGGCGACAAGCTCCGGAAGCGCTGCCGCGGCGTCCCGGCGGCGGGTGCGGGAAGGCATCGCCCCATCCTGCCCGGTCGGCACCGGCCCGGTCGGGGCCGATCCGGTCGGGGCCGATCCGGTCGGGGCCCGACCCGGCCACGGCGCCACCAACGATCCACGCCAACCCGCTCCCGCCGTGGGCGGGATGGGAAGACGAGTATGGACGGGTGTCAGTGACCGCCGCACATGCTGCGGCAGACGTGTACGGGACCGCGGCGATCCGGCGGCGGGTGCTGGACGCCTGGGTCGCCTCGCCGGCCCGCTTCCGGGAGGACGCCAACGCGGAGGAGGACGCCGCCCTCGGCGCCTACCACGACCGCCTCGTCGTGGAACTGTTGCAGAACGCCGTCGACGCCGCGGGCGAGGCCGGCGTGCCGGCCCGGGTGCTCCTGCGGCTGAGTACCGACGCCACCACCCCGGGTGCTGGGCCCGCCGGCCTGCTGGAGATCGCCAACACCGGGGCGGCGCTCTCGCCGGCCGGCGTCGAGGCGCTGTCGACCCTGCGTGCCTCCACCAAACGCGACAGCGCCTCCGTCGGCCGCTTCGGCGCCGGTTTCGCCGCCGTCCTCGCGGTGACGGACGAGCCGTCGATCGTCTCCCGCGTCGGCTCCGACCCGATACTGACCGGCGTGGCCTGGTCGAGGAGCCGCGTGATAGACGCAGTGACGGCCCTCACCATGCCCGCGGCCGCACTGGACGGCGGTGACGTAACCAGTGGCGACGTAACGAATCGCGACGCAACGAATCCCGGGGCGTCCCTCGCCGCCCTCGGAACCGCCCTCGCAACCGTCGGCGGCATTGGCCTCGCCATCGGCGGCCAAGAGGCACGCCTGGGCGAGGAGCTCGCTCGGCGCGAGGGCGCGGTGCCGATCCTCCGGCTACCGTTCACGATCACCGCCGCGCCGCCCCCCGAGGGCTACGACACCGTGGTCCGACTCCCGCTGCGCGACGGCGCCGCGACGGCGCTCGCGCGTGAGTTGCTGGCCGGGCTCGATCCCACCCTGCCGCTGGTGCTCGGCGGCCCCGGCGAGATTGTCGTCGACGTGGACGGCGCTGTGCGAGCCATCACCTGCCACTGGCTGCGGGGCGGCCCGGGCAGCGGCCGAGGTGCGGCGCTGGCGAGCGGCACCGGGCCGGCCGGCGGCCAGGTCCCCGAACACGTCGAGATAGCCGACCTGAACGGCGAGCGGTGGCGCGGGATCTCCCGCAGCGGCACGATCCCCGCCTCTCTGCTCGCCGACCGTCCGGTGGAGGAACGCGGACGAACCGGCTTCACAGCCCGGGTGATGGTCCCCGACGGCGGCTGGCCGGACGGCGTGGCCCGGGTGCTGCGGGCGCCGCAGCCCACCGACGAGCCCCTGTCGCTGCCGGTCCTGGCCAGCATCGAGCTGCCGCTGGACCCGTCTCGGCGGCACACCGTCGGCGGCCCGCTACGCGATCGGCTGACCGACGAGCTCGCGGCGGCCGTCGTCGTCCTGGCCGAGTACCTCGGCACGGGGCTGGAACCCGGCGACCTGGCGCAGGCCGGTGTCGTCCCCGGCGACCAGGCCGGGCCGGGTGGGCCGCCCCCCGATCCGCTGGCCGCCCTGACCCTGATCCCGACGGGGCTCGCCCTCGGCGAGGTCGACGGCCGGCTGCGGGAGTTCCTGCTGCGGCTGCTCCCGGAGTCGACGCTGTTTCCCGGTGCCCTGCGCGGCCGGGACTGTTCGGTGGCCGACCTCGGTCCGGCCACCGACGCGGTGACCGAGCTGCTGCACATCCCCGGCCCGCCAGCCGACGCCGCCAGCCTGGCCGACACCACCGATCTGGCCGACACCACCGATCTGGCCGATCCGGCCGTTGCGGATGGTGTCGATCCAGTGCCGGAGGTGGATGAGGCGAAGCTGGTGGCGGGCCTGCTCCCGGCGGCCTACGCCACCCGGCGGTGGCGCACGGCGTTGGACCTGCTCGGTGTCCGGCGAGTGGACAGCGCCGCGCTGGTCGAGCTGCTGGCGGGGGTCTCCAGGCCGCCGGACTGGTGGGGACGGCTCTACCCACTGCTGGTCGGCGCGCCGGACCGGGACGCGCTGGGAGCACTGCCGGTACCGCTCGCCGAGATCGGCGCGGACGGGCCCGACGCGGTCGACCCACTCGCCGCCCCCACGCCCGCGGGCTCGACCGGCGGTGGCAGCCTGCGGACCCGCATGGTCACCGGGCCGCGCGGCACCCTGCTACCGACCGCCGAGCTGGACATCGTCGCCCTGGTGCGCTCGGGGCTGCCGCTGCGGGTGGTCCACCCCGATGCCTGCAGCACGAGCGGCGCCCGCGACGCGCTGCGGACCCTGGGCGCCCTGGAGGGCACGCCGGCCGGGGTGCTGCGCGACCCGGCCGTACGCGAGGCGGTGCTCGACGCCGAGCCGGGCGACCACCCCGACGACCTGCTGGCGCTGGCCGCCGCCGTGCTCGCCCTGCTCCGGGACACGGGCGAGGAGCGCCCGGCGGAGCTCGGCTGGCTCGAGGACCTGCTGCTGCCGTCCGCCGACGGCGAGTTCACCCCCGCCGGGGAGCTGCTCGTCGAGGGGGGTCCGCTGGACCGGGTGCTGGCCGAGGACGCACCGTTCTCGACGCTGGCGCCCGAGGTTGCCCGGGCGTGGCCCGCGCAGGTGCTGGAACGGGTCGGCGTGCTGCACTCGTTCAGCGTGCTGCGCGCCTACGACCTGCCGCTTGACGCTGACGAGCAGATCCTGCTCGATCTCGACGACAGCGACACCTGGGTCGACGACGTCGCGGCCGATGATCACGGTGGCGCGCCGGGAGGCTCGGCGAATCTGCGCCGCCCGCCGGCGGGGGGCCCGCCCGCGCCAGCCATGATCGGCACGTTCGTCGCGGTTCGCGACCTCGAACTCGTCGACCCGGCGGCGTGGCCCGAAGCACTCGCGGAGCTGGCCCGCCCGCCGCTGCGCGAGGCCGTGTTCGCCCCGGAGCCGTCGTATACCCGGTGGTGGCTGGCACGGCACGCGGTGCTGCCGGTGGCGGGCACCGGCCGGGTGCTGCCGCCACGCGAGCTGCTGCTACCGGCGGCCGATCCGCTGCTCGCCGGCCTGTTCGCCCCCGCCGCCCCGCTGGCCGGCGTCGATGACGAGTTCCTGCGCCACCTCGGCGCACGGCTCACCCTCGACGACGTCCTCGGCGACCTCGGCGCGGTCATGGACCTGCTTGACCGGCTGGGCGACGCGGATCGGGACGTCCCCTGGCCGGCGGCGCGCACGCTCTACATCGCCGCGGTCGACGCCGTGGCCCGGGTGCTCGCGACCCCGGACCGGTCCACGCACGACGAACGGTTCGACCCGCCGCTGACCGTGCGGACGCCCGACGGGGTTGTGCCGAGCGGGCAGGCCGTCGTCGTCGACGCGCCCGACCTGCTGGGTCTGCTGGGCACCGACCGTGGCGCGCTGCGGCTGCCGCTGGACCGTGCGGCCGAGGTCGCCCACGTGCTCGGGGTTCCGCTGGCCGCCGAGATCGCGTCCTGCGAGATCGCATCCGATGGGTACCCGGCCGGGGAGGCCGTCACCGAGTCGGGTGCGAACGGTGCGAACAGCGCGAACGGCGCAAACCGCGAGACGCGGCGCGCACCGGACGGCACGCCGTACCGTGTGCACCGCCCGCTGCTGGTTGAGGACCTGACCGGTCGGCCGACGCGGGTGCCATGGCGGGTGCCCGGCGGGATCGGCGGCGAGGTGCACGTCGATGCCGACGCCGGCCCCGACGCGCTGGCCCGGGCGCTGGCATGGCGAGGTGGGCAGTGGGACCGGCGGCATGCGCTCGCCGCGGAGCTGCGCGACCCGACGGGCGCGGCCTTCCGTGCGGCGGAGGACGACCTCGACGAGACCTGAGCCGACGGAAGCCGGCTACCCCTGCCCGGCCCGCAGCCGGTTGCGGCGGCGGATCACGACCCACAGCCCGGCCAGCCCGAGTCCGAAGCCGCAGATCGCGGTGGCCAGCCACCACAGGTGACCGTCGTCGCGCAGGTCGTCCAGGAACACCAGCCCGACCAGCGCGGCGACGGCCCACAACACCGTGCCGACGGCGACGGAGACGACGCCGTCGTAGGGAAGTGGCTCGGGCGGCGGCGGACCGGTCGGAGCCGGCCCGGCGGCGACGCCCGCGGCGGGGTCGCTGTTCGCTGACGTACTCATCCCGCCCGACGGTACCCGCCGCCCGATGGCCGGGGCCGCCGAGACGCCCACACTCGCCCGAAAGACGCGGCACGGTCCCGGTCCGGGACTTTTTGCAGCAAATTCCGAAAATGATGCCGACGATTTAAAAAAGCATTCCGGAAGCCGCCGGTTTCCCGTCTTCCGGGCAGGCGAAAAAAGAAAGAAGACGCTGCTCCTGCGCTATTCCCCAGAGCAAGGTCGAGCCGCGCCACGGTACGGTCTCCGAACCGGCATCCTGGGCACACATATATCTTCCGGAACGATGCTCCGCCCGCCGATTCGAGCCGCAGCCCATCCATCAGGTCCAGAACAACGGGCAGCCCTACTGGTGGGCCGGCGACCTCGTGCCGGACAACCCGACCCGGCATACGATCATGCTGCCGCAGCGACAGGGATACCACGTCCTGCTCAGCGTCTGGGAGGTCGCCGACGCCGCCAAGGGCTTCTACCAGATCATCGACCTCGATTTCACCGGGTGACACCGGAGCCCCGTCCGCCGACCGGATCCGGACGGGGGACGGGGGACGTCATTCACCTCGCCGCCGGCGCGGTGGTGAGGAATACCGGCGACATTCTCCCCCGAATTCGATGCGGCCATCGATACCGTCGGGTTCGCGAACACCTGCACGGTCGGCTGGCAGGCCGGCGGGCGTTTCGGGGAGAGCGACGCCGACCAGATCTACGGCGGTATCAGTTGGACGAACATCCGATTGCTCAGGTCTGGTATCCGAGCAACGACTACTTCTCGGAGACGGGCACCGTGACCGGCGCCTACGACGCCGACGACGTGGCCGCGAAGTTCGGCGCCCCGCCAAGGATCACTCCGGGGCGGGACCGAGCGCCCAGCGCCGCCTCGTCACCCGATCGAGCAGGGCGAGATCGGCGTGGAAGTCGGCGTGCAGTCGGGCGGCCGTGGCCGGATCGAGCCGCCGTGCCGCGGCCGCCGCCCCCGGATCGACACATCGCAGGCCGGCGGGGTCGCCGCAACGCCGAACCGGGACCCCGGCAGCATGGTCCGCGCGGCCGGTACCGGCCGCGCCACGACCGAGGCCACGACCGAGGCCGAGGCCGAGGCCGAGGAAACGATGTACACGACCCAGCGCCGCCGCCGGATCCGCGTTCAGTTCGGAGTAGGGCATCAGGAGCACCTGATGCCCCGCGAAGAGGGTGTACAGGCGCTGTACCTGAGCCCCGTACCGACCCAGGGCCGCGTACCGCCATGGCCAGGACGAGGCGGTACGGGCCCGCTCTTCCTCCACAGCCAGGGCGCCTTCGAAGTCGGCGATGGGCTCCAGGCCGGAAGCGCGCATCCGCAGCCAGTGCGTGTGCGCCCGCGCCGCCGGGTCCCGCAGCAGGGCGATGAGCCGCGCGTAGGGCAGTAGCTCGTGCAGCTGCCGCAGCGCCGTGAAGTCCGCCAGGTGGTAGGGGGCGCTCACGCCGCGCAGGACACCCGCGGGCGCCGGGTCCACGAGAGCCTCGAACCACGCCCGGCGACGCGGCGCATCGAGGCCCCACGGCCCCGCGGAGCCTTCCGCCGGTTCACCGCAATCCGGCGCCACGCCGGAGCCGGAACCGCCGGGCGGACCAAGAGCGACAGGCGAGCCGAGGCCGGTAGGCGGCGTGAGAACGGTAGGCGGCGTGAGAACGGTGGCGGGGAGAAAGACGGCCGGGCAGCGGCGCAGGCTCGCGAGAAGGATCTCCATACCCGCATCCGGCGCACCGATCACGAGGAAATCAGGCAGGGCCATGAGATCTCCTGTTCCGGCCTCTTCGGCGTCCCCGACCAGCGGGTACCGAACGGTCCGCCAGTATATTCCGACTTTCCCACCGGAAAAATCGAGATCGCGCGATGATCTGCGAGACTTCGAAGATTCCGACGAAATGCATCGAATCGGCTGAATTCGGACATGGAACCCGCCGGCCCGGAAACCCTGCGCTCGCCCGCAGCCCGACCCGCGCGGGCCTGGGGTCCCCTACCTCCGCCGTCACTCATTCCACACCCTCGTATCGCCTTGTGAAGCAAGTCACAGTTTCATTCTCTTGGCGACAGCCGGAACAGTGTGCTTCCGTTGCTCTTGTGTTGAAGCGGCTGATGCTGGTCACCCGGAGCCATATCGATCTGCTCCGCGTCGCCTCGGCTGCCTGTCCGGCTACCTGACGGGCGGCCACCAGCCGCACCACCCGCGCCCGCGCCTGCTGCGGACCAGCCGGGCCGCCGCCCGGCTCCGGTCGCCGGCCGAGTGACGCCCACCCCCGACCTGCCGGGGCTCGCCGCCGCCGCCACCGGATCACAGTCGATCATGGTGCACCACGTCGTCGCGGCGGCCGGCACTTCGCCTCCGCGCCACCGGCGAAGACGCCCGACACCGCCGACTCACACCCCAGTCCACGCCAGCTCGGCCGCCCCATCGCCGCGGTGCCCGAGCGCTGTCCGGCCC
>NZ_JANEZT010000012.1 GCF_025403405.1 Frankia tisae | reverse complement strand
CACCACCCGATCGGGCTCCGCGAGCCCCCCGCCCGAACAGCCCCGGCCAGGCGCCCCGGCCGCCGCCGGCGCGACGGCCTCCTCCGCCGGGAGCCGCGTTCACCCGGTCGGCGAACGCGGACAGAGCGGTGACCGCGGCGCTCTGGCTCGGCTCCGCGGGGTCGGGCAGATAGCCGGCAAAGCGGACGGCGTCGAAGTGCGGCGGTGGGACGAGCGCGGCGATCAGATCGTCCGGCCGCACCTGCGGCCGGCGGTCGACGAGGCGCTGCACCACCTCGCCAGCCTACGAAGCAGTCCGGGACGGGCCGCCCGCCGCACGCCGACGGGACCGAACTCACAGTGCCCAGGGCCGGTCGGAGCAGGACGAACAGGCCGGACAGCCGTCGATCGAGGGACGAGACGAACCGGGTGACTGTCCACCGACCGGCTACAGTCGGCTCGGTGCGACGCATCCTCCCGGTTCCTGGCACCCCCGACAGGCCAAGCACACCCGCGCCCCGCGCGACGCCGGGCGCCGGCGGTGCCGCCGCGGCAGATGATCCGATCGTCGGCGACGAGGTCGCCGCGAAGGCGGCCGAGGTCGACCTGGACGAGGCCTACGCCTACCCGCCCGCCGCGGGGCGGACCAGTTACGTCCGGGCGAACTTCGTCAGTTCCGCCGACGGGGCCGCGGAGGTGGGCGGCCGGTCCGGACCGCTGGGCGGCGCGGCGGACTGGCGCGTCTTCCAGCTGCTGCGCTGGCTCAGCGACGTGGTGCTCGTGGGCGCCGGCACCGTGCGCCACGAGAACTACGGGCCGGTGGTCGTCCCCCCCGAACGGCGGGAGCGGCGGCAGGCCGCGGGCCTCGCAGCGGTCCCCCCGATCGCCGTGGTCACCGCGACCGCGGGCCTCGACCCCGGCGCCCGGCTGTTCGACGCCGAGGTCCGCCCCGTCGTGCTCACCTGCGACGCCGCCCCACCGGCCAGGCGGCAGGCGCTCGCGGCGGTCGCCGAAGTCGTCCTCTGCGGTGACTCGACCGTCGACCCGGCGGCGGCCCTCGCAGCCCTGACCGACCGGGGGATGACCCGAGTGCTCACGGAGGGCGGCCCGCTACTGCACGCCCAGCTGGCCGGTTCCGGCCTGCTCGACGAGCTGTGCCTGACCGTGGCGCCGCTGTTGGCCGGCCCCGGTCGGATGGGCATCGTGGAGGGCCCGCCGTGGCCCGAGCCGGCCACGATGCGCCTGACCCAGGTGCTCATCGAGGACGACAACCTCTTCCTGCGTTACCTGCGCAGCCCGCACGACTCGTAACAACGGCGAGTTGCCGCGGTGGCGAGTTGCCGCGGTGGCGCGGACTTTCCCGACCGGACACCGAGAGCGCGATGCAATCTTCGGCAGACGCGGAACGCCGGTTTTCCGTGTCATGACGCCGCTGCCGACCCGGTAAAGATACGCTTGCCCCCATCCAGCCGAGGCGACTTCTGGCTGTTCCCTCGCCGTCGACCTGGCGCGGCACTCCTTCGGTAGCACCAGATCCAGGCGTCGGCGGGAGCACGGATCGGTCGCAGCGCGCTCTGATGCCTTACCGGGGGGGTAAGCAGTGCGTGACATCGCTCAAACACGTTCCGATCGGCTCCGTCAGGGCTCGGCGATGCATTCTCGCCCGCATAACGGCGGGCCGGGCCGCTGGCACCCGGGCAGCCTGCTCGCCCTGCTCGACGCGCCGGCAAGGGCCGCCCTGCTCACCCTCGGCCGGCACGAGGAGTTCGAGACCGGCCGGGCCCTGCTGCACCAGGGTGATCCCAGCACCCGCGTCTACGCCCTGCTCACCGGGACCGCCAAGGTCACGGTGACGACCGAGGGTGGTGACGATGCCTTCATCGCCCTTCGCGTGGCGGGTGACGTCGTCGGCGAGATGGCGATGCTGAGTGGATCGCCGCGCTCCGCGACCGTCACCGTGATCTCGCCGGTCGTCGCCCGGGTGATCGAGGCGGTGGCGTTTCGCGAGTTCCTGGACCGGTATCCGGCTGCGAACACAGCTTTGCAGGCGATGCTGGCCGACCGGCTCCGCTCGATGATGGATGACCGTGCCGCGCTCACCGGCAGCACCCTCGTGCGGCTCAGTCGGCTGCTCCTGCGGTTGTCATCGTCGCACGGACGCTCGTTTCCCCGGGGTGTCGTCATCGGCCTGCCCCTCAGCCAGCGTGACCTCGCGGGGCTGATCAATGCGGCCGAGGTATCCGTACAACGCGGAATCAGCCGGCTACGCGCCGACGGAATTCTCGCCGAGTCCGCGCGGGGCGGACTGGTGATAAAAGACGAAGCCGGACTGCGGCGCGTCGCCCATGGCGTCGGAGTCGCCGGCTGAATCCGCGGGAACCGCTGGCCGCGCCGATGCCGGGAGCATGGTGTGCCGGTGCCGGGAGCATGGATGGCCACGCCGGTGCCCATCGGATGATGGGGTGACCATCGCACGGCTGCGTCACGCTCCCCGGACGGCCCGCAGGTCGTCGGTTCTCCCGCGGAGGTGGCACGTGACGGGTCCGCTTCCCCCGGTCGGACCGGCGATTCGCCGACTCGGGCTGGCGGTGCGCCGGGTCGGCGACGGTGCCATGGTCCGCGGGCGGGTGTCGAGCGAGATCGAGCGCGGTGCCGTGGTCCTCGGTCTGCTCGAGGCCGCCATGCGCGCGGCCGGGCTGACTGCCCTGCACATCAGCCGGCAGGTCGAGCCGGACGGCGCCGTCGTCCTGCTCGCGGTCGGGATGGACGAGCCCGGGATGATCGGGCGGCTGGCCCACTTCCTGCGGATCGCCACCCGGCGGCTGAACATCCGGCGGCCACCGCAGCACCGGATCATGGTGCGCATCGCAGTGGACGAGGGGCTCGCGATGCTCGCCGGTGAACGCTTCGTCGGTGAGGTCGTCGACTCCGTCCGGCGCCTGTGCGGTGGCGCCGTGCAGCCACGGCCGCGGGCCGGCGACGCGCCGGGCCCGAACCCCGACGGGGATGTCGAGGTGCTGGTCTCCCCGCGGATCTATCACGATCTGCGGGTGCATGATCGGTGGCGGGCGGCCGGCCCGCGGCGGGCCGACCCGGACGGACGGGATCTTCGGATCCACGCCGACAGGTTCCGTCCCGTCCGCGTTCTGCTCCACGACGGTCGCACCGTCGCCGCCTGGGCCTGGTGAGGCGTCACGACCAGGCGCCGGTGAGCTGGAAGGCAGCCCATTTTTCCGGGTGGTGGCGGTATTCGGCCGCAAGACCCGCCACCGCCCGGCGAAACGCCTCCGCCCGGCTTGTCCCCTCGGTCAGCCAGATCCGCACCATCCGCCAGACGATCTCCAGACCGGTCTCCTCTCCGACCCACCACAGGCTCGCGAGCAGGCAGCGTGCCCCGGCGAGCAGGAAGGCGCGGCTGATCGCCAGTACGCCGTCGCTGGTGATCGGGCCCACCCCGGATCGGCAGGCGAGCAGGGCGACCAGCGGGCTGTCCAGCGACAGGGCGCGGATGTCGACGAAGCCCGCGTTCCCGCCGGCTCCGGAGTCGGGGTCGGGGTCCGAGGGCGGCGCGAGGACGATGTACCGGTCGCCGGCCCGCGTCCAGTCTGCGACGCCGTGCGTTCCGAGCACGATCACCTCCGCCGCCCGCGCCTCCCGCAGCCGGTCGAGCGTCGCCTCCGCACGCGAGTGGACCCGGGTGGCACCCGGCGGGAAGAGATCCCGGAAGAGTTCCTCGGCCTCCTCGAGTACCGGCAGTGAGGGCAGGCGGGCGGGCATCGGGGTGGGATTCACCAGCGCGCGCAGCCCGCTGGGTCTGGCCGGCGGCGCAGCGGTGATCCCGAGGGTGGCCAGCGTGCCGATCGAGGGCAGCAGGCTGAGGGCGAACCGCTCGTGCAGATAGCGGCCGTCGACGGCACCAGCTGAGCAGCCGGCACCAGCTGAGCAGCCGGCACCAGCCGAGTAGCCGGCACCCATCACACCGCGGTCGAGCAGGGCGGTCCATGGCACCCGCAGCAACGCACCGTGGGGCACGACCGCCAGGCCGTCGCCGTCACCCGGCAGGGCAGCCGGTGGGATCGGCACGATGAGGTGATCGTGCAGCCTGGCCAGTAGTTCGGTGGGATGACGGGTCGGGCGCGAGCCGCCCGGCTCGGCCGCGACGGTCGGATCCAGCGCGGCCAGCAGCTCTCCCGTCAGCGTGTCGAGAGTTGCCCGGGTGACCGCGAGGGGCACCGGGGTGATCGCCCCGGCCGGCGACACGAGCCAGGCCCAGCTGCGTTCCGGTCCGACGAGGTACTCGAGCACCGTACGGCCCCCCGCCGTCACCGCCGCGCGGATCGCCGCCGGGGACAGCGCCTCCACGGCGGCGCCCGCGAGAAGATCGGCCAGCGTGCGGGCGCGGCCGCGTTCCGCCGCCGCGAGCGCGGCATCCGGCCGTCCGAGGATGCAGAACAGGTCCGCGAGCGCCTCGAACACGTCGGTGGACGCGTCGAGCAGGTCGATCCGTTCCAGCTCGTCGGCCAACTGGCGCCGTCGCTGTTCGAGGGCATCGGTCTGGTTGGCGACGACGAGGGAGGCCGTGGCCCGCTCGATCGGCGCCAGATACGGCACGCGTCCCAGGGTGCTGTGCACGGCCGTGCTGTCCCGCAGTACCCGCAGCAGGGCACCCGGGTCGTCGTCGGACCGGTGGCAGGAGACGAGACGGGTGAGGATGTTCATCTCGTCGATCAGGACCGAATGCTGACGGAGCGGATCGGACCTGGTCCGTTCCTGCTCGGCACGGCATCCCGCCAGCGCCAGGTACAGCAGCGGGGTCGCGGCGGCGCGCTCGTGTGCCAGCACGCGGTCGAAGGCCAGGTCCCGGACGGCCCGCCAGCCGTCGTCACCAGCTGTGCCACCGACACCGCCGGGCTCACCGGGTATGACGCCGGGCAGCAGGCCCGGCCGGCGACGACCGGCGGCCCACTGCCGTTCGAACGCGGTCCCGGTCAGCTCGTCCGGCGTACGGGCCACGGCCGTTCCCGACACCGCCGCGTCATAGCCGACGGACGGGCCGAACGCCGCCACCGTCCGCGCGGTCAGCCGGCCCTCCACCCTCCACCGGACCGGGTGCCCCTCGACGCCCGCCGCACCGGCCGGGACCACCGCACCGGCCACGCTCGCCGAACCGCCGTGACCACCACGACCACCACGGCCGCCGCGGCCATCGCCCCCCGACGATGCCGGCCCCCGCGTGCCATCCGGGCGGAAGTGCAGCACCAGGCGGGCCTGCGCGACCGGCACCGGCATCGCGCCGAGGTAGGGAGCCTCGACGGAGACCGTCACCCCGAGCGCGGCCTCGTCGCCGCCACGCACCCGGCAGTCGAGCGTGCCGGCGGAGATCGACAGACCATAGTCCGCCGTCTCGATGCGGTTCAGCCCGGGAACGCTCGTCAGCCAGAGCACCTCGCCGACGTCGCCGAGCTCGGCCGGCGGCGATTCGGCCGCGGCAAGCAGGATCTCCACCGGATCCGCGCTGCCCGCCACCGGGTCGGCGACGGTGAGATCGGCTGCCAGCGGCCCGAAGGCGGCCGTGCCCACCGTGCCGGTCAGCTGGACCCGGAAGATCAGGGGCACGGGCACCCCGTCAAGCAGGTCCACCCCGAGCCGGTCCGGCCGATCCTCAGCGTCGGCCAGGGCCGCGCTCAGCGGGACCACCACCAGCCGCTCATCGTCCCGGCAGCGGTACTCGCCGACGAACCGCCAGCCGCTCACGGCCGGCGCGATCAGTCCCTGGACCGCCGCGTCCAGCCCCGGGGCACCGGACCGCGCGGCCGAGACGCGCCAGCCGTCCGCCGTGGTCTCGTACCAGCCGGACAGCGGGAAGAGGTCCTGACGGGCGTGGGCCGACGCGGGCGCGAACAGCAGCCGTCCGTCGGGATGCAGCGCCCAGCACGCGCGGGCGAAGCGGCGGGCGACTGACGGCCCGTGCGCCGCCCCGCCCCGACCCGACGCGGCGGGCGGCGAGACCGGCGGCGAGGCCAGCGGCGCCTGCCCGCTACCGAGGTCGACCTCGCCCGAGCCGACCAGGCACCTGATGCGTGCTGATGAGCCGCCGTCCCCGCCATCCGTGCTGGGCGGTGGCGCGCTGACGGCCGTGCGTGCCGGGCCACCTGTTCCCGCCTTCCAGCCGTCGAGGCGCCGCCGATGCTCCTGCCCGACACGCCAGCCGGCCAGGCCGACACGCGTTTCCCCCGATGTCACCGGTATCCCCCGTCACCGCTGATCAGTCTCGTCCGTATTGTGATGCACCCAAGGTGACCAAGGGGGCGATACGTGTATTCGGGTGATGCGTCGGATCAGCCGGGCGAGCCGATCTCGCCGCCGCCGGTACCGATGATGCGACCGTTGCGAGCCGACGAGATCCTCGCCCGTCGCGCCTTCGTCATCACGGAAAGCACTCTGAGCAGGGACGGCGAGCAGGACGAGTCCGAGGTCGGCGGCGTCACGTTCAGCTACATCATCCCGTCGATCATGCCACCGGAGGAGTTCCCGGCGTCCTTCTTCCTGCGCGTCGGGGTGGAGTCGATGCGCCACCTCGCCGTGCCGATCCCGTTCGACCTCGACGAGCTGCCCGGCGAGCTGAGCTACGGCCGGGTGCGGGTCAGCGTCGACATCGACGGCGAGTACGCCGCAGCGTTACAGCTTGCTCCCAGCCGGGAGGTCGTCGAGGTCCCGGCCGAGCCGAGGGCGGCGGCGGAGGACGACCGCGCGTCCACGATCGACGACCGGTGGCTGCGCGAGTTCAGCGGGCTCGCGGCCCAGTTCGGCGAGTACGTCGTCGCCAGGGGAGGCGACCCGGCCCCGCCGGTCGAGGCACGGCCGGTGTGCACCCCGTTCGGAGAGGGCAACCGCACGTTCGGTTGGACGTTCCAGGGCCAGCCGGGCCGGCCGCTGTGGCATCGGCACATCGCCGGGATGGTGTTGCTGGAGCTGCCGGCCGCCGCCGCCGAGCTGGCCGGCACTCTCAGCGCCGAAGCGGAGGTCCGCCGCCTCCGTCGGGGCCGGTTCCAGGACGTCCCGGCACCGGCCCGGGAGCCGGTCCGCTTCCGCGTCGCGCTGCCACCGCACTCGGCGGCACGTCCATAGATCCGCGCGGCGGCCGACAGCCCTGCTCTCAGGGCCCGAACGGACGCTCGATGAACCATTCACCGATCCGTTCGGGCGGCACCAGCCCCCTCGGCTGCACGCGGCCGGTGGGCCGACCGTCGGCACCGGGCGCAGCCGGGGCATCCGTGGCAGGCACATCCGTGGCCGGGGCATCCGTGGCGTGCACGGCTGTCTTCCCGGTGGCCAGATCGGTGGCGCCCCGCACCTGGGGTCCGGCGCCGGGTCCCGAGCGCCGGTCCACCGGCCCCTCGCCCTCGACGCCGATCCCGGGCCCGACCCAGAGATAGGCGTCCACCGGGGCTTCGGCGTCCCGTTCCTGCACGGTGATGATGGTGAAATCCTGTGGCTGCAGCTCGGAATCCGCGGGTACGACCACGCTGGTGAACAGGTCCTCAGTCAGCACGAGAACAAGCTGACGGGACGGGTCCTCGGTCAGCGCGTCCTTGGTGGGGGCGGCGTCGAGCATGCGAAAAACCCTGATGACGTCCGCGCCGCTGAGCCCCCCCTTCGGACTCGCCCCGGCGACAACTCCCTGGCCGAGGGCGAGCCGCAGCCGCAACGGCTGCGGAAAGGCACCGCGCCGGTTATGGGTGCTCACCTGGTTGCGGATGGACCGGACCAGGTCCGCGACGGTGCGGGCCTCGTTGATGGCTGCCGGCAACACCACGAGGGCCGAGTCACCCTTGTCGCCCTCGAGATACACCTCGCCGGGATTCGCCACCGCATCCGCGAAGGCGCGGCGCATCAGCCTCTTGAGAACCTTCTGGGCCTCCTTCTGCCGGTGGCCGGGCAGGGATCCGAAGCCAGCGATGTCCACGGCGTGCAGGAGCCGCCGCTGGCCGAGCAACGATCGTCGATCCACGCTCATGCCGGACGAATAGTCGATGACGCCGAATTCGTCAACTACAGGTGAGGTCGCCGGATTGGCCCTGCCTCTCCTACCGTGCGCGAACGGGCGAGAGGGGGAGACATGTCAGATCCGACCGCGTCCCGCCCGGCCGAGGACGCGCTACCGCAGGTCCGGCGGGCATCCCCACCGACCCGAGTGCTGCTGTGGTGCGCGGGCGTGGACCCCACCAAGCTGGGGAGCATCCGCCTGCGGCTGCTCTACTCCGCGTACGGCCTGTTCCTGCTGCTCGTCGCGATCCTGGCTGCCACCTCGTTCACGGTGTTCGGCTCGGTGGTGGTCGGTCACTTCAATCCGTTGCTGTTACCGTTCGGGCTGCTGTGGGCGATGTTCATCTTCGCCGCCGACCGGGTGATCGTGATGGAACCCAAACGGCCCCGGTCACACCGGTCCGAGCGCCGTCGACGCGGCCGGGCGGGCCGACGCGGCGCAGGCGACGACACCGTGCTGGTGACCGGGCTGCTCGCGCCGGATCGCTCGCCGGGCGCCGCGGCCGAGGCGGCGGCCAACCGGCCCGCGGCCGCGGCTCCCCCCGGCGCCCCGGACCTCCCCGACAACACCGGACCCGCCGCCGGCTGGCGGCCCGTGCCGCCCGACCTCGACCCGGCGCCGTCCCGGGTGTCGACCCTCGCGAAGTACGCGTTGCGTTTCACGCTCGCGGTCCTCGCGGCGCTGCTCGTCAGCGAAGCGCTGCTGCTCATCATCTTCGCCCCCGAGGTCAATCAGAAACTCGCCGACACCCACCACACCCTCATCCAGGACAAGCGGGAGCAGCTGCGGGCCGAAGAACTCGCCCCGCTCCAGGCGAAACTCGCGAGCCTCGACACAAGGATCGGCGCCGACCAGCCGGTGGTCGACGGGCTGTTCACGCAGGTGACCGACCAGGGTGCCCACATCACCCCCGCGGAGGAGTTCCTGCCGACCGGAAAGGCCTACCACCTTCTCGTCAGTGACTACAACACCAGGAATGACGCGCTCCAGGCGGAGATCCGGGAGCGCAACACCACCGATCGGTCGGTCCAGGGCCTGACGGCGAAGCCGTTGCCGGCCGCTCCCGCCGACTTTCTCGCCAAGGTGGCGCGCAGCGACGGTTTCCTCGCCCGCCATGCGGCCCTCAACCAGATCGTGCACGAGAACCGGTCGCTCGCCCAGTGGCTGTGGATCATCCGAGGGACCCTGCTGGCCTTCGACCTGCTGCCGCTGGTCATCAAGATGCTCGCCCGGCCGAGCCCCTACGACGAGGCCATCGCGCTGCAGGACGCCGCGCTCAGCGAGCACAACGCCACGATGTTCGACGCCCGTCGCTACGCGACGGCCCTGGAGGCGAGCGTGGCTCGGGCGGGTATGCGGGCCTGGCACACCACCGAACTGGACTACATCGATTTCGTCGAACGCAACGGGGTGCGGTCGCTGGAATGGCGGGCGCGCCGGCCACCGGGGGCAGGGAAGGGGAACTCCTGATGACCGAGTACGAACAGATCGCTGCGCTCCGCAGGAAGGCGGCGGACGCGCTCACCGGCCTGGCGAACGACCCACCGCCCGAGTCGGGCCCAGGTCGGTTGACCGAGCTTCGCCAGGAGATCCGCGACCTCGCCACCTCGATCCTCGACAAGGCCTCCGCACCGGTGTCCATCGCCACCGTCGGCGGGTATTCCAACGGGAAGTCGGCGCTGCTCGGCGCGCTGCTCGGCGCACCTCGCCTCCTGCCGACGAATCCGTCGCCGACCACGGGGAACGTGACCGTCCTGCGGCTGCGCGCCGGGACTGTCGGCGCGCCTACCAGCATCACCGAGGCGACCGTCGAGTTCATGACGGTGGACGAGATCGACGCGTGCATCACGTTCATCCTCGACCGGCTCGTCGAGCACAGCGAGGCGTCCGGCCTGGATCTGGAGGCCGACTCGCTGCGGGGCGCCCGGCCCCGCGCCGAGGGCTGGGAACGGGTCGACGCCTGGTGCCGCACGCGGCTGTGGGGGAAGGCCGGCCCGGACAACCTCGGCAAGCAGATGGCGCTGGAGCTCGCTCGGATCCGGGACGCACTCGGCGAGGTCCACCAGCAGCCCGCGGCGCTGGGCGGGCGGCCCTGGCGCATCGACCCCGGGCTGATCGCCGAAGGGGTGAACCTGCCCGCCCAGAGCGCCGTGCCCACCGCCTATCCCGAGTATCGACCCCGCCGCCGGCCGTTGACCTGGGCTGATCCGTTGGGAACCGAACACCTCGCGGCGGCGTTCCCGCTGATCCGCCGGATCGTCTGCACGGTGTCGGTCGACCCGCGGGCCTGGCCCCTGGAGGACCTGCACGGGTTGGAGGTGGAGATCCGGGACTTCCCCGGGCTCGGCGCCGACGGCTCCGGCAGCCGGGATCTCTACCTGAGCCGACACGAGCTGCGCGGCATCGACGCGATCCTCGCCGTCCTGCACGCGCCCAAGCCGGTGACGCACCCGTTGGAGGCCTACTACGCACAGCTGCGCACGCTCGGCTACGGCGACGACGACCTCAACCGGGCGACCGTGGTCGCCGCGAACTTCTTCGACCAGGTGGGTCCCCCCGTCGGCGCCCCCGCGACCCGGTTGAACGGCCTGCTGGACCGGGCCTCGCTGTTGCGGGATGTGTGCGTCGCCGCCGAGAACCTCACCGTGCGCAGCCAGGCTCGGGGGGAACCGCTCGACCGCCTCGTGCTGGTGTCGGCGCTGGCGGCGCTGGCCGGCGCGGGCGTCGCTCCCCCGGGCATCGACGCGGTGTCGGCCGTCGCGCAGCGCAGCGCGTGGAGCGCCACCGGGCAGGCTCTCGCACGCGGCGACGAGGGACGTCCGGGACGGCGGATCGCCGAGCTGCTGGGCGAGTACGGCTACGACAGCGGTCTGTCGGAGCTGCGCCGCGTGGTCGAGGAGCACGCCCGCGTGCACGGCCTCGCCAACAAGATCGCCCAGCTGCGCCGGGCGGAGCAGCGGCTCGATCTCGCCACGAGCCGCTACGCCGAGCAGCTGACCTGGTTGCGCAACCGGAACACGCCGACGTCGGACCAGGATGGGCGGGACCTGCGCGAGCTGGTCGGCGAGCTCGCCGCCGCCACCAACGCGATGCGCCGCGACCTCGCCCACTTCCGCGCCCCGCATCGGCTGACAACCGAGCGGGACGGCACGCGCGTTGCCCTGCTGCGGGCGATCGCGGCCGATTCCCGGCAGGAGGTCGACAGCTGGCCGCACTGGGGAATAATCATCGATCGACTGGACGCGACCCATCCGTGGATCCGCCAGCTGGACCAGGCCACCGGCCCCGCAGGCAGCGGCCACCCCGACGACCACCCGTTCGATGACGGGCCGGTCGACGACGATGTCGACGACGACCTCGGCCCCCGACCCGACAATCCGCAGTACGGCGCGACGAACGGCGTGGCCGTGCCGAACCACGGCAGCGTGCTCGTCGACCAGTTCGCCCGCAGCGCGGCCTCCCTCGTCACGAGGTACCGCGCGGTTCTGCTCGACGTCGTCGGCGACTGGGAAGGCCGCCAGCGGGAGCGCTTCGCACTGCTGGAGCCGCGGCTGGCCGACGAGCGGATCCGGGCGCTCGTCGTACGGCTGTTCCCCGACCGGGTCAGCCGCATCGACCGCCTCGTCGGCGACGCCAGAATGCGGCACCGGGTCGCCACCTGGCTGACCGGACTCGACTCGGCCGCAGCCGCCGCGGAAGCCCGCCAGGACCGCCGGCGCAGGGCGGCCCCCTTCGACCCCGACCGGAGGCTGCCGTGGCATCCGGAGGTCATCCGCGTGACGGACGAGGTGAACCGCTCGCAGTCCCACCGGGACCGCCACGTGTTCACCGTGAACCGGATGCGGCTGGCGGCCGAGAGCCGGCTGACCGAACTCGTGCAGGGCGAGATCGTCGAGCTGCTCGCCCGGATCGGGCCGGTCCTCGACCGCTACCTCGACAACCTCGGCGCCGGCATCCCGTCGGCGCGGCACCTCGAGGAGCTGCTCCGGACCTCCGGCAGCGGGTCGTGAGCCCAGCACGTCGACGGCAGGGCCGGCGTGGGCCGGCGATGTGGAAGCGAGAACGGGAGGAAGCCCGATGAGCGGGTTCGTGATCCGATCCACCCCGGGTGCCGCGCTGCGCGAGCCCTACCAACCGTGGATGGGTGACGGCTGGGCGGCCAGCCCCGGCGGGGTCCTCGACCAAGGCTACGTGATGCCCCGCATCCGCCTGATCGCCGAGCGGGACGGCCAGCGGCTGCCCGCGATCCGAGTGGAGGTGGCCGGCTCGACGCCCGAGGCACTGCGGCGCTGGCTGCTCGACTCCTGGTGCCAACCCGTGCCACCGGACGCGCCGGCCACGATCGAGACGCCGTTGACCCGCCCGGTGGACCTGCCGACCGACGTCGCGGCGGCCGCCGCCGGTCAGACCGTGGCCATCACCTGGTTCGCGACCTGGCCCGGTGGCACCACCCAGGCCACCCTGCGACTGGAGCTGCCCACTGACTGGTTCGCCGCCTCGCCGGCCGGGGCTGGCGAGGCGTCGGCGGGGGCTGGCGAGGCGTCGGCGGGGGCTGCCAAGGACGGAACGGGAGCCGCCGAGGAGCCGGCGTCGAACCAGGCGATCGGCTTCACCGTCATCGACTTCGGGACGACGGCGATCACGGCGACGATGAGCTACCGGGACAAGGTGGACCTCACCACCCCGATCGACTACCACCAGGCCGAAGTGCTGGCGAAGGAGTTCGCGACCCTGCTGAGCGCCGAGGCGCCGGCCGAGGTGGAGGTCGACGCGTGGGCGACGCTGCGCGCGCGGCTGGCCGAGGAGCTCGGCGCGCGAGGGGAGAGCCGGGACCTGGCCGACATCGCGGCCTTCCTCGCCGACGGGATGGACGACAACCAGGCCGTTGTCAGCAGCGTGGCCGCGGCCGTCGAGGTGGTGGCGCGCCAGGCCGACTCCCCGGCCGTCCGGGCCCTGGCCCGGCTACGCGACGACTGTTTCCGCGCGGCGTTCGCCGTACCACCCCGCGACCTGACCGGCATGTTCCCGGTGACGTACTCCGCCGACGATGACACGTACAGCACCCTGTCCAGCGCCGTGCACATCACCGACCTGCGCCGGCTCGACCTCCGGCTGTGGCACCGGGAGGTTCCGCCACCCGGCGTCGAGGTCACCGTGCGCGGTCTCAAGTCGGAGTTCCGCAACCTCGGTGCCCCGCCCCGGCTGGACTCGCTGGCCGAGTTCCGCCAGCTCGACGCGGACGCCCAGCGGGCCGCGGCCAAGCACACCTCGGCTGACCTCGTCGAGAGGGCGTTCGCCGCGCTGCGCAACCCGCTGGAGGACTTCGCGGCCCGCGACCCCCGCATCACGAGGACGATCGACACCGAGGAGAAGCGGCGCCAGCTACGCGGGCGCATCGTCGTCACCTACCCCACGATGATGCCGCCGGACGTGCGCGAACACCTCATGGCGGTGGTCGGCCGCGCGTTTCGCGACCCGGTCACCGGCCGGGACGCGGACACCGGCGACAGCACCTTCGACGAGGGCGTGGGCGCCGCGCTGTACTTCACGATGCTCACGGTGGGAGCCAGTGAGGAGCTCGGCGCCGAGCTGCTGCGGGCCGGCGCGCATCCGGTGCGCACCGGCGGCGGGGGCGGGCGCTGGCGGCGGATCATCCTCGTCATCGACATCGGCGGCGGTACCACCGACATCGCACTGGTCCGCCTCAACCTCACCGAGATCGAGGCCGATGCCTACGGCCGCCGCTTCGAGCTGCGACCCGAGGTACTCGGCGCCACCGGGCATCCTCAGCTCGGCGGCAACTATCTGACCCTGCGCGTGCTGTACTGGATCAAGGCACTGATCGCCGACGAGCTGCTCGCCTGGAAGGCCGGGACGGACGGCGGGCACGGGCCCGAGAATGCCGCGGCACCTGGTGGCCACCGGTCGTTCGCCGCGCGCATCCTCGACCAGGGCGCGGCCAAGCCCGTCCCCGGCGCGGTGCGTCGGGAGCTGGACAGGCTGGTCCCGACGCACGGGGCGCAGCGGGCCGCCGTGTTCGCCAAGCTGTGGGATGAGGCGGAACAGGCGAAGAAGGCCCTGGGCGCGCGGGATCGGGTCATGGGCAAGCCGTATCCCATCCCGAACGCGCAGACCCTCGTCGATCTGCCCGCGCAGTTCGCCGACGCGCCCGCGATCGAACTGCACCTGTCCCCGGCGGACTTCGCCCGCGTCGTCCGCCCGGTCGTCGACCGGGCGGCGCAGATCGCGGCCGACCTCGTCGTGGGCGTGTTCAGCGCAGCTCCCGACGATGCCCTGGCCCTGGACCAGATCGCGTTGTGCGGGCGCACGAGCGGCATGCCCATGGTGCGCCAGGCCGTCGTCGACCGGTTGGCCGTCACCGACCTGCGGGAGGGCACCCCGCTGGTCTGGAACGAGGACGCGGTCGTCGTCGAGGAACGGTCCGCCAAGGAGGCCGTGTCGATGGGGGTGGCCTGGGCGGTCGGGTTCGGTCACAGCGTCCGGTACGCCCAGGCGGACGACAGCGGCGTCGACCGGGTCGCGTTGCGCACCGGCCTGCAGATCGAGACCAACACGCTGGTTACCAGGCTGCCGTGCTCGTTCGACCTCGTCGGCGCGATCGGCGGGCCGGATCGGGTGCTGCGCATGGGCGACCCGCTGGTGTGCGGCGTGGCGGGCACCCGGCCGTCCGCGCGGTCCCGCTGGATGGAGCTGCGCAACGACGTGGAACTGTTCCGGCCGATCGACGCCACCGTGCCGATCCAGTGGGCCCGTTTCCGGGTCAGGGATCATGCGGGCGGCCACGACGTGACGGGCGAGAGGTGGGCGGGTAGCTCCCAGCACCACGGTCCCCGGGTACTCATGCAGGTCGTCGTCGACGACGGTCTGCGCGCGTCGGTCAACCTCAGCCTCGGTCGGGGCCACATCAAGGTCGAGGGACCGGGTGTGGACGTGGGCGCCGCCCTGCCCTCCACCTCCGGCGGCGGTAACCACCGACACTTCGGGTCGACCTCCGGGGAACGGAAGATCACCGGATGGCCCTGGCCGATTGTCGCCGTCGCGAAGGGGCAGGACGCGCGGAAGGCGGGCACGCTCGTCCTGCCCGTGCCGGTCGATGCGTCGAGCGCCTTCCCGGAGACCTTCGTCCTTGTCGCCCCGCGCGAACCGGCCGAGCAGCCCGGGCGCCTGGTGCGGGGCGTGCTGTCCCGGATCCCGCTGCCGCCGCCGGGCCGGACCGGGTTCTGGGAACTGGTCGCGCTGCCACCGGAGGGGGCGCCCGAGACACTCGGCGAGCTGGCCGTCCCACCGGTTGAGGCGGCGCCGGGAGCGGTCCACCTGCTGTCGCTGGACGCGACGGGACGGGCCCGGATCCACCTCGGCTGGCCGGAGTACCTGGCGGCCCGAGACCTCGCCGAGGTCGAACTGCGCCCGGGCGCGGTGCTCACCGTGCCGATGAGCCCGACGGTGCAGGACTTCGACGCGGACCTCTACCCCTTCAACGGCACGCACTGACGGCTGGGCAGGCCCGTCGTGGCGCGGGACCCCACGACGCCACGACGCCACGACGCCACGACGACGAAAGGTATGCGATGCAGACAGCGGCGGCCGGCGGTCCCGATCGAGCCGGCAGGCCTGACGGCCCGGGGACCGTCTACTCCCTCGACGGAGGCGGCCGTGCCCGCGGCGCGGACGGGGAGGACGAACCGCTCGTGACGTTGCGGTATCTGCCCCTGCTCCTCGCGCGGGCGGACACCGATCCGGCCGCGGCCGAGACCGGGGCGGCGATTCGTCAGGCGTGGCACGCCCTGACCAGCGCGTCGGTCCGGGAGAACGCCAAGGTGTGGGAGGGTGCCATCGGCGAGGTGGAAGAGATCCTGCGCGCGGGCCGCCGGGGCCGCTCGCACCCGGCACCCACCGACCCGACGGACCCCACCGACTCCGGCCACAGCGGGCAGGAGCCCACCGGCCTCGGGCCGGCCAGGACCGCCGCTGATGGCGACGCATCCGCCACGCCTTTCGACGCATTCATGCGCGATCTCCTGAGCTCATCTCCGCTCGACGCACTGGGTCTGACGCCCCCCGTCGGGGAGGCCGCCTTCCCCGTCTGGCTACGCTGCACCATGGTGCGGCTGCCGTCCGACCAGGAGGCCGAACTGGCCGTCCGGACTCTCGATGCGCTGGGCCCCGCCTGGCGCGAGCCGCTGGCCCAGGCGCTCGACCTGGTCAGCGTGGCAGCGGATGTGCAGGAGCGGCTGGGGCCGGACGGACTCGCCCGGTTCGAGACGCTCGCGGCGACGGCCAGTGCCGTGCTTCGCCTGGTCGACCTCGACGACGAGCTGTACTGCGCCCATTCCAGTGTCGCGCCCCCCGCCGTCGGGGTGTCCCTGCGTGGGCACGGCGACCACCGATCCCAGTACCGCACGGCGTTCCTGAACCATCTGCGGTATCTCCGACTGGATCTGGACGACGCGGAGAAAGTCGTGACCCAACTGCTCGGCATCCACGAGCTGGTCGCCTCCGTCTACACCTGGCCGCTGCCCGCCCCGGGAAGCTGGTGGGCCGAGGCGCTGGCCACGGTGCGGGCCGAGGTCGTCCGCGCCGTCGACGAACTCCAACGGGAGGATCCGGGCATCCCACGTCAGCTGACTGCGATCTCCGGTCGGTACGCCGACGTCCGGCGGTTCACCCTCGGCGACGGTGACCTGCGCGTGGTGTGTCCGGGCCGGGTAGGCGAGGTGATCCGGGAACTGCGCCCCTACTACCGCAACGACGCACGGGAGTTCCGCGGCCGGGCGATGTACGGCGGGACCGAATGATCCCGTCCGCGGCGCAGGGTCGAACACACCGGCGCGGCCAGCGCGCCGGCCGCCGACCCCAGCGATCATGATGTTTCACGGAGCCGGCTCCCGGTGAAGCGGAGTCGGTGGTGGCCGCGTTTTATCCACAGGCCGACGATTCCCACAGCCGTCGTCCACAGGATCCGATAAGGAGCGGCACGACTCTGCGCCGCGTTGTTAGCGTCGCCGCACCGAACCTGACCCGACGGTGGTGGTATGCGGATGACGATCCCCGATGAAGCCCGGACGACGGCGGCCGGCGCGCTCGGCGCGGTGGCGCGCACCCGGCGGGAGGTGACGGCCGCCCTGGACCGGGTCGCGGCCACCGGCGCCGGCGCGTGGGACGGCCGGGCGGCGCAGCTGTGGGCCGACCAGATGCGGCGCCTCGCCGCCGAGGCGACCGCCCTGCTCGACCGTTGCCTGCTGGTCTGCGAGCAGGCCCGCTCGGGCCCGGCCGGAGCGCCGACGGCGCCCGGCGCCCCGCCGCGGGCGATCGGCTGACGCCGGTGGTGAGCCTCGGTGCCGGCGTCCACCTCGCCGCTGTGGCCCTACCCCCCGGGTCCGGTGCGGGCGGGGACCGCGTGGTCCTCGATCCCGTCCGGCTCCGCCCGCTTGCGGCTGCGGTGCGGGCTGCCGGCGAGGCTCTGCACTCCGGGGCGCGGACGGTCGCCCACGCCTTGGCGCAGGTGGGCGGCCCGGCCGGTTGGGCGGCTCGACTGGCCCGGCTCGGCGACGAGCTCGATGCCGACGCCACGATGCTGCGCCGCCGGCTCGCGCTGGCGGAGAGCGCCGACGATGCGGAGCGGTCCTTCGCCGCGACGGCAGCTGTCATCGCGCCGGCCGTGCTCCGCGCACCAGCGCTCCTCGATGCCCGACCCGCCCTCGGCACCGAGGCCACCTCCAGGGGCGAGACCGAGGCCGTTCCCGACACTGTGCGCGCAGGAGCGGCAGCAGCCGCCGCAGGCCGGGCCGCGGCCCGGTCGCTGTTGTCCGGCGTCGGGCCGGCGGGCGCGGGCGGGCACCCGGCCCGCGCGACCGATCCCCGCGCCGGGCGGCGGCTGGGATCACCGGCGGGTCGCGGCGCACCATCGGCCAGCCTGCAGGAAGTGCTGGGCCTGCTGGGCGCGCAAGCCGGCGACCCCGGCTTCATCGCCGGCTTCTACGACGCGCTCGGGCCGACCGGGCTCGCGCAGCTGCTCACCATCGTCTCCGGACGGGCCCGTGGGCCGATGGTCAACCGGCCGGCGCTGCCGTCCGGGGTGGACCGGCGGGACGCCGAGGGCGTTCTCGGCCGGACGTTTGCCGCTTATACCCGCGGCCGGTCGCTCGACGACTCCTGGCTGGGCCGGTTCAACACCCGGGGACGCCTCGACCACGCCGAGACCGTGCTGCTGACCCCGTTGCTGGCGGTCGGCCACGTCGACGGCGCGTTACTCGACCGGCTGGGCCGGCTGGCCTTCGGCCCCGGGATCGGGCCACCGGAACCCGGTGCACCGGCGGCCGGCCGGGCGCCGGCGCCCGGTCAGGTCGTGGGCACGGTGCTCCGCGCGACGGCGGACCGCGGGTACCGGGGCGCGTTGCTGGCCGCGATCGCCGCCGAACCGGCGCTGGCGGCCCGGTTCACCACGCGGTACGTCGAGGCGGTCCTGGGCGGCGCCGCCATCGCGGAGCTGGGGCTACCGGTAGCCGTCGGGCTCGACGACGCAACCGGGCGGGCCTGGTCCGGGCTGATCGCCGCGGCCGGCGGTCCGGCGGCGCGGCAGGCGGATCCGCGCGGCTCGGCGGACTTCGTCGCCCGCCTCGCCGGGGCCGTCCACGCCGCCGACGGGCCGGCACTGCCGCTGCACCTGCGCGCCGCTCTCGTCCCCGCGCTGCGGACGTACCGGGAGGAGATGTACGACGCGGTGACGGCGGTCGTTCCCGGGCCGGTCTCCCCGCCGGCGGCGGCACCCGCCGCTCGGGAGGTCCCGGTCGCGGCGTGGCGGGCATTGCTGCGGGAATGCCTGCGCGGCGGTGCGCTCGCCGGGCTGCTCGGTCGGGATGCCGCGGCCTACGCGGCCGGGCTCGACGAGCGGGTGGCGGGGCGCACGCGGGGCTGGAATGCCACGGGCGGCGGCTACCCGTCGAGCCCGCGGGCGCTGGGCTACCTGCGAGGTGCTCGGGCGCAGGCGTTCTTCGCCGGCGCCCTCGGCGACGCCGTCGACGCGGTGCTACGCGAGCATGCGCAAGCCGGGTCGGCCCACCGTCGGCGACAGGCGGTGATCCTCGACCTGCTCGGCACGGTGGCCACGTCGATCGACCCGACGGATCCGGCCGCCACATTCGTCCATCTCGGCGTCGGGGTGACGGTGGACATGGTTGAGGCCCTCATGCGGGAGCGCTACCGCGACGTGTCCACCGTCCGGCCGGCGTGGATCCTCGCCCAGCTGCGGGAGGCATCGCGGGTCGGCCCGCAGTGGGCCGCGGCCTACGAGGCGAGCGCCCGCCAGCTCTGGGCGCGCCGCGCCGGGGACCCGCTACGACCGATCGCGGTGACCGGCGGCGACGGGCGGCGACGGGTGTACACCGGGGATCCGCACACCGACGGATACATCACCGGTCCGGCGACGGATTTCCTCGACACGGCGGGCAGTCCCCGACCGGCCGCGGCGATGACCCCGGCGCAACGAGGCGCGTACCTGGCCTGGCTGGAGAGTCCGGCACTGGTCGCCAACAACGACCGGCTGCCCATCCTCGCCGGGGCAGCGGCGCTCGGCGAGGCGCGGATCCCGCCGGACGAGGCGCTGCGGCCGAACAGTTGACGATCCGGTGGGAGAACGGGCAGGTCCACCGCTCGATCAGAGGATCATCCCGGCGCCGAGGGTGGTTCCGCTTACCTCGTCGATGAGCAGCACGCTGCCCGTGTTGCGGTTACGGCGGTACGGGTCGTAGCACAGTGGCGAGGTCGTCCGCAGGGCGATCCGGCCGATGTCGTTGAGGCCCAGCGAGTCGACGGTCTCGTCGCGGTGCAGCGTGTCGATGTCGACGCGGTAGGAGACGTCGGTGACCATCGCCCGCACCGACCGGGTGGTGTGCTTGATCCCAACCCGGGCGCGCCGGCGCAGGGGCGCGTCGACCATCCAGGAGACCATGAGGTGGAGGTCCTGCCCGACCGTGGGCTGGTTGTTCGGCCGCGCGATCATGTCTCCGCGGGAGACGTCGAGGTCGTCCTCCAGGCGGACGATGACCGACATCGGGGGAAACGCCTCGTCGACCGGCCCGTCGTAGGTGTCGATCCCGGCGACCCGCGACGTCAGCCCGGACGGCAGCACGATGACGTCGTCGCCGGGCTTGATCACGCCGCCGGCGACCTGGCCGGCGTAGCCGCGGTAGTCGTGCAGCTCCTCGCTGCGCGGCCGGACCACCCACTGCACCGGGAACCGCACGTCGATCAGGTTGCGGTCGGAGGCGATGTGCAGCTCCTCCAGGTGGTGCAGCAACGAGCTGCCGTCATACCAGGGCGTGCTCGGCGAGCGGGACACCACGTTGTCACCGGTCAGCGCGGACACCGGGATCGTCGCGACGTCGACGATCTCCAGCTTTGCGGCGAAGCGCCGGAAATCTTCCTTGATCTTCTCGAAGACTTCCCGATCGAAGTCGACGAGGTCCATCTTGTTCACGCAGAGCACCAGGTGGGGTACCCGCAGCAGCGACGCCAGGAACGCGTGCCGGCGGGTCTGCTCGACGATGCCCTTGCGCGCGTCCACGAGCAGTAGCGCGAGGTCGGCGGTCGAGGCACCGGTGACCATGTTGCGGGTGTACTGCACGTGCCCCGGGGTGTCCGCGAGGATGAACGTCCGCCGCGGGGTGGCGAAGTAGCGGTAGGCGACGTCGATGGTGATGCCCTGCTCCCGCTCGGCCCGCAGGCCGTCGGTGAGCAGCGCGAGGTCGACGTAGCCGTCGCCGCGCTCCCGGCTGGTCCGCTCGACGGCGGCGAGCTGGTCGGTGAACAGCGACTTCGTGTCGTAGAGGAGCCGGCCGATCAACGTCGACTTCCCGTCGTCGACCGACCCCGCGGTCGCGACACGCAGCAGCTCGGCCATCAGAAGTACCCCTCCCGCTTTCGGTCCTCCATCGCCGCCTCGCTGACCCGGTCGTCGGCCCGGGTCGCGCCCCGCTCGGTGATCCGCGTCGCCGCGACCTCGGCGATGACCTCGTCGACGGTCGCCGCGGTCGACTCGACCGCGCCGGTGCAGGTGATGTCACCGACCGTGCGGTAGCGGACCTGGCGCGGCACCACGGCCTCGCCGACACGCGGCTGGGTCAGCGGGGTGACCGCGAGCAGCATGCCGTCACGCTCGAAGGTCTCGCGGCTGTGCGCGTAGTAGATCGAGGGGATCTCCAGGCGCTCCTGGGCGATGTAGCGCCAGATGTCCAGCTCGGTCCAGTTCGACAGCGGGAAGACCCGGATGTGCTCGCCGGGGCGGTGCCGGCCGTTGTAGAGCGACCACAGCTCGGGGCGCTGGTTCTTGGGATCCCACTGGCCGAACTCGTCACGGAAGGAGTACACCCGCTCCTTGGCCCGGGCCTTCTCCTCGTCGCGCCGGGCACCGCCGAACACGGCGTCGAACCGGTTGTCCGTGATCGAGTCGAGCAGCACCGGGGTCTGCAGCTGGTTGCGCGACGCCCCGGGCCGGGTGTCCTCGGTGAGTTCACCACCGTCGATCGCCGCCTGCACGGAGCCGACCACCAGTCGGGCGCCGAGCTCGGTCGCGCGGCGGTCCCGGAACGCCAGCACCTCGTCAAAGTTGTGGCCGGTGTCGATGTGCAGCAACGGGAAGGGCAGCTTCGCGGGCCAGAACGCCTTCTCGGCCACCCGCAGCATGACGATCGAGTCCTTCCCGCCGCTGAACAGCAGCGCGGGACGCTCGAACTCCGCCGCCACCTCGCGGAAGATGTGGATGGCCTCGGCCTCGAGCATCTGCAGGTGGGTGAGCTCGTAACCCGTGACAGGCACGCGAAAACCCCTCGTCTCGCCGATGTATCCGTTCAAAGTAGCCGACCCGGCCGTCGCGCCGACAGTTTCGCCGACGTTAACCAGCTCACCCAGGGCCCAATTCCCCCCATGCCACACACCCGGGACACGATGACAGAACCGATGGTCGCGGTCGGCACACACCCGAAACCACCAGCGGCACCGGGCGGCCGCCGAAGGTGGCCTCACCGCTGCGAATCGGCCGCCCGAATCGCCGCGAGTACCGCCGGGGCCAAAGTCGCATCACAGATGACCAGGTCGGGCAGTGACGGGTCGGGCTGGTTGTACCGCAGCGGGGTGCCGTCGAGGCGGCTCGTGTGCAGCCCCGTCGCCCGCGCGACCGCCACCGGGGCCGCCGAGTCCCACTCGTACTGCCCTCCTGCATGCAGGTAGATCTCCGCCTGGCCGCGGATGACCGCGGCGGCCTTCGCACCGGCCGACCCCATGGGGACGACGCTGGCGCCCAGGGCCTCGGCTACCTCCTCCACGAGGCGGGGTGCCCGGGTGCGACTGGCGACGATCCGCGGCGGGCGCGCCGCGGCGGGCCGGGCCGGCTGGTCGCCGCCGCCCGACAGTGTCACGTTCAGCGCCGGCAGGGCGACGGCCCCGGCGATGAGCTCGACGGCGCGCCACAACGCGACGTGCACCGCCCAGTCCGTCCGCCCGGGCTCGGCGAACTCGCGGGTGCCGTCGAGCGGGTCGACGATCCAGACCCGCTCGGCGGACAGCCGGGCCGGGTCGTCGACGCCCTCCTCGGACAGCACCGCATCCTGCGGGCGGTGGCGGGTCAGTGCCCGGGTCAGAAGTTGATGGGAGCGCGCGTCACCGGCGTCGCGCAGGGTGGCCGGCGCGGCGAACCCGACCTCCTCCCGGATCCTGAGCAGCAGTTTGCCGGCATCCGTGGCCAGTCGCCGGGCCAGGACGTCGTCGTCGAGTTCGTCGGTCGCGATGTCGACGGGGACGGTGGCCGGCCGGCGGGTGTCGTCGGTGTTCATCGGGACGGAGTCTGTCACCCGTTACGGTCGCGGGTGTGAGTGCCACCTCCCATCCCGATCCCGATCCCCACCGCGTCCCGGAGCCGGGCCCAGCGCGGGCCGCCGGCCCCGCCGGCGGACCCGCCACCGCCGATGCACTACTCGCGCTGGTGACGCCGGAGCGCGCCGCGGAGCTGGTGACGGCCTCGCTCGACTGGCCGTCACTCATCCTGACGCCGCTGCAACTCGCCGAGCTGGAGCTGCTGCTCGTCGGCGCCTTCGGCCCGAATCCCGGCTACCCGGCGGAACAGGAGGTCGCCGGCGTGCCGGTCCCGACCCTCGCCGTCCCGGCCGCCGAGGCCGACCCGCTGGCGGCAGGCGTGACCGTTGCCCTCCGTGACCTGGAGGGAGTGATGATCGCCGCCCTGCATCTGCGCACGCTGCTCCCGGCTCCAGCCGGGTCCCCCGTGCGCCTGGTCGGCACCCTGGAGGGGCTGCGCCTGCCCCACCACCCGGACCATCCCGCGCTGCGGCTGACCCCGGACCAGCTGCGCGCCGAGCTGCGCGCCCGAGGTTGGACCGGCCCGCAGGTGGGAGCGGGGGCGGCGTGGGCGGTCTGGGCCGACGGCCTGCTGCATACCGCGGACGTGGGGCGTATCCGGGCCCTGACCCGGCAGGGCAAGCGGTGCGTGGTGCTCGCCCCGGTGGGCGGCGCCGACCCGGCGGATGCCGGCCACCACCTGCGGGTCCGTTGCCTGCAGGCGGCGCTCGACGCCGTCGACGCGCCGCTGCGCCCGAGCGAGGCGACCCTGGCTTCCGAGGCGGTGGCCTCCGACGCGCTCGCGGCGGGTGCCGCCGGCCGCCGGCACGAGCCGGCGCCCGACCCCTATCGCCGCCCGGGGGCCGACCACCAGCCGCGCCACCGCAGCCTGCTGGTCCTCGTCCCGGCGATCCCCTCGCCGCTGCTGGCCACCCCCCGGGAACCCGGTATGAGCGCGACGGTCCTGCCACCCGCCGGCCGTGCACGCCGCCCACCGTCCACCGGGCCGGCCGGCATCGAACCGATCGGCATCGAACCGATCGGCATCGAACCGGCGAGCCTGTCGCGTGCGGGCATTCCACTCGAGACGGGCCTCGGCGTTACGGGCGGCGAGCCGCGGCCAAACGGTGACACCGAGGACCTGGCTCGACTCAACGCCCAGCGCGCGCATCTGGCCAGCAACTACGGACTGTCCGGCAGCCTGATCGGCCCGGCCATCGGCGCACCGGGCCGCCAGGAGCTGGCCTCGCTGCTCGACGCCGGGGGTCCGATCCCCGCCGAGCTGACCCCGCCCGCGGTGGCCGCGGAGCTCGCCCGCGCGATCCCGCCGCGCTCCCAGCGTGGGCTGACCATCTTCTTCACGGGGCTGTCCGGTTCCGGGAAGTCGACCCTGGCCGGGCTGCTGGTCTGCCGGCTGCTCGAGCAGGGCGGGCGGCGGATAACCCTGCTCGACGGCGACGTCGTGCGCACCCAGCTGTCGCAGGGCCTGGGCTTCTCCCGCGCGGACCGGGACACGAACGTGCGCCGCATCGGGTTCGTCGCCGCTGCGGTGGCGGGGGCCGGCGGCACCGCGGTCTGCGCGCCGATCGCCCCTTACGCGGTGGTGCGCGCGCAGGTCCGCGAGATGGTCCGCGCGGCCGGCGGCGGCTTCGTCCTGGTCCACGTCGCGACGCCGCTGGAGGTCTGTGAGGCGCGCGACCGCAAGGGCCTGTACGCCAAGGCCCGAGCCGGCGTCATCCCCGCGTTCACCGGTGTGTCGGACCCGTACGAGCAACCCGCCGACGCCGACGTCACGGTGAACACCGCGGAGCTCTCCGGTGACGAGGCCGTCGACCGCGTCCTCGACCACCTGCGCGTCGCCGGCTGGATCGCCCTCACCTAGTGCAACCCTGCGCGGGGTCCGCGGGTCAGTAGGCGCCTTCGCGGCGGAGGACGGCGAAGACGGTCCGCCAGAGGATGACGAAGTCCATCGCGAGCGACCAGTTCTCCACGTAGCGCAGGTCGAGGCGGACCGACTCGTCCCACTCCAGATCCGACCGGCCGCTGATCTGCCACAGGCCGGTCAGGCCGGGCTTCACCATCAGCCGGCGGTGCACGTCGTCCTCGTAGCGGGCGACCTCCGAGGGCAGCGGCGGGCGCGGCCCTACCAGCGACATGCTGCCGTTGAGCACGTTGATCAGCTGCGGCAGTTCGTCGAGGGACCACTTGCGCAGGAACTTCCCGACCCGGGTGACCCGAGGGTCGTCGCGCATCTTGAACAGCAGGCCCTCGGCGCGCTCGTTGCGCGACTCCAGCTCGGCCTTGCGCGCCTCCGCGTCGACGTACATCGACCGGAACTTGAACATCGTGAAGTGCTCGCCGCTGCGGCCGACCCGGGTCTGCTTGAACAGCGCCGGCCCGCGGCTGGTCAGCCGGACCGCGAGCCCCAGGCCGAGCAGGACCGGCAGGAACAGCAGGATCACCGTGCCGGCGACGCAGCGGTCGAACACACCTTTCATGACCCGACGGGTCCCGGTGAGCTCCGGTTCGTCGATGTGCAGCAGGGGCAGCCCGGCCACCGGGCGGATCGAGATCCGCGGGCCGGTCACGTCGGTCAGCGCGGAGGAGACGAGCACGTCGACGTCGCTGCCCTCCAGCGTCCACAGCACCCGGCGCAGGGTCTCACCGTCCATCTGCGGGCAGATCGCGACGGTGGTGGCGTGGGTGGCGGTGATCGCGGTGTGCAGGGTCTCCGAGGTGCCCACGATCGGCACCCCGAGCAGGTCGAATCCGCTGCGCTCGGGCCGGTCGTGGCTGTGCCGGCCGGGCGAGCGGTCGAGCACCACGCCGACCACGGACCAGCCCGACGTCGGGTCGCGCTGGGCCAGGCGGACCAGGGTGGCGGCGGACTCGCCGGCGCCGACCACGAGGACCCGGTGCAGGCAGCGCCCGGCGCGGCGCATCCGATGCAGGATGCCGCGCCCGATGACCCGACCGGCCACCGACAGCACGGTCGCCGCGGGGAACGCGATGAGGACGTAACTGCGGGCGATCTCGGCCTTGGTCGCGTAGGAGATGATGGCGAGCGCGGCCGTGAACCTGGCCGCGGCGTTGACCACCCGGCGGAACTCCTCCGACCCGCCGCCGAGGAACCTGGTCTCGTAGGCCCGGTTCAGCGACATGGCCAGCACCCACGCCACCGGCAGCAGCACCGTCATGAGGATGTACGGCTTGATCGACACCGGCTTGGTCTCGAAGTCGACGAGGTCGCCGAACCGCACGAAGAACGCCAGCCCCGCAGCGACCACGCAGGCCGCCGCGTCGAACAGGATCAGCAGCCGCACGTAGCGGCGCTCCCAGCTGACCTGCGCACGGTAGGCCACGGTCTCGAGCGCCGCGACCGAGTGCGCGCGGGCGACGCTGTGGCGTCCGCCGGTCCCGGTGGACTGGCCGCCCGACGGCGGGGCCGGCGGGGCCGGCGCAGCGGCGGCGCCGGGCCGGGCCGGCGCAGGGTAGGGCACCGGGCCGGGCCGGGACCGCGGGACGAAGTTCGACCCGGCGGAGGCGCGGGCGTCCCCTGACATCGTCTCCGTCACTCGTGGCCCCCCCCAGGTACATGACCCGCGGGATGACGCCACCAGGGCGGTCCTGGGCGCCGCGCCGTCGCCCGTACCGCATCAATCGACCGAACCGTAAGGTTCGCCCGAACTGTACGGGTCGTCCGGCATGTTCCGATAGTCCCAGTCACGATGATGCCCCGCACTGCGCCGATCGCCGGTCGTCGCGCGGTCGCCACAGCACGTCGGATCTCGGGTGTGGTCCGGGTCGACAGAATCCTGCCGCGGTTCGCGGTATGCCTCGCTCGGACGGCCGTGAGCTCAACCATCGGTGATGCATCGACCGGACCTCCAGCGATCTTCCCCCGCCACTGACTGTGGGCCACCCCGGACGGCGGGCCGGCTGTTCGCGCACTGCCCGGCGTTCCACTGGGGTGCACACCGGAGCGAGCCGGACCGCGGGACACCGACGCGGCCGGCACTCCTGGTCACGGGTCACGTTACCGGCCCTCCTCAGCCGATCTACCGGGGGCCCGCGGAGCAGGTGCGGGGCGGCGCCGTGACCGCCGAGTGTTGCGGCGGCGTCATCCGTCCGTTTGTGGCGACTCAAGGTAGCAGAGACGAGGTCGATCGCCGGTAACCCGCCGTAGCGAAATTCCCGCGCTCAATCGTGGATATCGATATTCCGGACAGCACACGCCGACCACACGCTGCGTATACAAGCAGCAGCCGCAATGCTACTGTGCGTTATGGCTCTTCGGCTGCGGCCGGAGAGCCGTCGGCTGCCCGGCCCGTACGGGCGCCGTCGGAGTGGGAAGGAACTGTGTGCTCCGGCTCGCGCCTGCGCGACACCGGAGGGCACAGCACGGGACGGTCGGCGCCTGCCGGACGGGTGGGGGCGCCCAGGCAGGCGCCGGCTGCTGCAAAATCGCCCGGCCGGCCGGCTGGCGGGGGCTGGCGGGCGCGCGCCGGGCTCGATGGCCAGCGGCGCGCGCCGGGCCAGGCGGGCGGCACGGCGGCGCGCCCGCCACACCGGTCAGGGCAGGGCGGCGACGATGTCGGCGAGGGACTTGCGGGCGCCGCTGTAGAACGGGGTCTCCAGCCGGGTGTGCCGACGGGTGGCGCTCCCCCGCAGATGGCGGATGCAGTCGACGATGCGGTGCAGTTCGTCGGCCTCGAACGCGAGCAGCCACTCGTAGTCGCCCAGGCCGAACGCGGCGACCGTGTTGGCCCGGACGTCCTCGAACTCGCGGCCCATGATCCCATGTTCGGCGAGCAACCCGCGCCGCTCGTAGTCCGGCAGCAGGTACCACTCCAGGGACCGGTTGAACGGATAGACGCAGATGTACCCGCGTGGGTCCTCCCGGCGGACGAACGCCGGGATGTGGTTGCGGTTGAACTCCGCCGGGCGGTGCAGCCCGACCGCCGACCACACGGGCCGCAGGTGGCCGCCCAGCGCCGTCTGGCGGAACCGCTGATAGGTCTCCTGCAGCAGGTCGGGATCCGGGCTGGTCCACCAGACCATCAGGTCCGCGTCGGCCCGGTAGCCCGAGATCTCGTACGTTCCGCGGGTGTAGACGTCCTTCGCCAGGGCCCCCTCGAGCAGGGCGTCGGCCTCGTCGATCAGAGAAGTCCGATCAGCGGGCAGCGGGCGGTCGGCGGCGAAGACCGACCACCCGGTGTAGAGGAGCTCGGCGTTGAGCTCCTGAACGGACTTCGTGGACTCCGGCATACCCGTCTCCTCCTCATCCCGGCCGACCGGGCCGGCCGACCGGGTTGTTCCTCAGACTCCCGGACCCAGCGGACCCAGCGGACCCACCGGGTCGGCCGGGCTGCCCTGCGCCGTCCGGGCGGCGCGCAGCACCGCGGCGGCGGCGGCCTCCCCGGAGCGGATGCAGGCCGGGATGCCGATGCCGTCGTAGCCGGCGCCGGCAATCGCCAGACCGGCCGGCAGCGCCCGGCGCACGCTGGCAATCCGGTTCAGATGGCCCGGGAGGTACTGCGGCAGCGCCCCGTCCCACCGGCTCACCCGGGTCGCGATGGGGCGCGCCGACAGCCCCGTGAGCTGGGCGATCTCCGCCGCCGCCACGCCGGCGAGCTCGGTGTCGCCGCGTTGCAGGTCCTGCTCGGCGCCGGCGCGGCCGACGCTCGCCCGCACGACCGTGAGCCGACCGGCGCCCACATGCGGCCACTTCGTGGTCAGGAAGGTGGCCGCCTTCACCGACGTGCCCGCCCGCGCCGGCACCAGGATCCCGCTGCCGGGCGGGAGGGTGGCATCCCGGTAGATCAACGTCACCAGGCCGACCGAGGCGTAGGGGACGCCGGCGAGCGGGGCGGCCGCGTGCGGGGCCAGCGGGCTCAGCAGCGAGCGGGCCACCCCGGCGGGCACCGCGAGGATCACCGCGTCGGCCGTCAGCGGCTCGGGCTTCTCACCGCCGCCGACCCGGTCGCAGACGACCTGCCAGCCCTCGGCGCCGCGTTCCACGGCCCGCACCAGCACGCCGGTGCGCACGGTCGCGCCGGACCGCTCGGCCAGCCGTGCCGCGAACGACCCCAGACCGCCGCGAAGGCTGGCGAACAGCGGCGTCGTCGACGCGGAGGCGGCCGGGGCGGTGCGGGCTCGCACCCGGTGGGCGCCGAGCAGCAGCGACCGGTCCTCGGCCAGAATCGGCACGAGCTGCGGCACGGTGGCCCGCAGTGACAGCGCGTCGGCTCGCCCGGCGTACACGCCGCCGAGCAGCGGGTCGACCAGCAGGTCGACGATCTCTCGCCCGACCCGGGCGCCGACGAAGCCGCCCACGGTCGGGTCGTCGGGGAAGTGGGTGCGTGGCAGGACCAGGTCGGCCGCCGCGCGCACCAGCCCCCACGGCGACAACACCCCGGAGCGGACCAGGCCGAACGCGTCCGTCGGCACGCCGAGCATGGTGTTCGGCGGGATCGGCCGCAGCCGGCCCCGGATCCACAGCGACGCGCGGGTCGTCGCCGGATGCACGATGTCGTGGCCGAGGCCGATCTGCCTGGCCAGCCGCAGACCATCGGGGACGCGGGCGAGAAACGACTCGGCGCCCTCCTCGACGTTCAGGCCCTCGATCGGGGTAGTGCGCAGCTTGCCGCCAACGCGCTCCCCCGCCTCCAGGACGGTCACCTCGGCGTGGCCGGCCAGGGCGTGTGCCGCGGCGAGCCCGGCGATTCCCCCACCGACGATGACAACCCGCACGTTCCTGCCGCCCTTCACGATGAATGGTGCCGTCCCCAGGATTCACCATCGCGGCACGCCCGACCGGAGGCGGGCCGCGCCTCGGCGACGGATCTCGGTCAGGTGGGGACTCCGGCCCCGATGGTGGTGGACCGGCAACCGGGCGTCGGCCGGGTGCCGGTGGTGACTCAACCGGCGTGGACGAGGTCGACGATGTGCGCGAGGACCCCCGGGTCCGTTTCCGGCAGGACGCCGTGCCCGAGGTTGAACACGTGCCCCTCCGCCTTCGCACCACGGGCGAGGACGTCGCCGACCTTGGCGGCGAGCACGGGCTCGGGCGCGAACACCGCCGCCGGGTCGAGGTTGCCCTGCACGGCCCGGCCCGGCCCGATCCGGCGCGCGGCCTCGTCGAGGGGGACCCGCCAGTCGACCCCGACGACGTCGGCTCCCACCTGGCCCATGGCGGTGAGCAGCTCGCCGGTGTTGACCCCGAAGTGGATGCGCGGCACCTCGTCGGCGAAGGCGCTCAGCACCCGCGCGCTGTGCGGCGCCACGTAGCGCCGGTAGTCGTCCTCGCTGAGCGCACCGGCCCAGGAGTCGAACAGCTGCACCGCGTCGACGCCGGCGTCGATCTGGACCCGCAGGAAGGCCGCGGTGATGACGGCCAGTCGGTCGAGCAGGTCGTGCCAGAGCTTCGGCTCGCCGTACATCAGCGCCTTGGTGCGCAGGTGGTTGCGGCTCGGGCCGCCCTCGACGAGGTAGCTGGCGAGGGTGAACGGCGCGCCCGCGAAACCGATCAGCGGAGTGCCGCCGAGCTCGCCGAGCAGGCTGCGGACCGCCTGCGTGACGTAGGGGACGTCGTCCGGCTCCAGCGCACGCAGCGTCGCGACTGCGGCGGCGTCGCGCACGGGCTCGGCGACGACCGGCCCTACTCCGGCGACGATGTCGATGTCGAGACCGATCGCGACGAGCGGCACGACGATGTCAGAGAAGAAGATCGCCGCGTCCGGCCGGAAGCGGCGCACCGGCTGCATGGTGATCTCGGTGATCATCGCCGGGTCGCGGCACGAGTCGAGCATCGGCACGTCGGCGCGCAGCGCCCGGTACTCGGGCAGCACGCGGCCGGCCTGGCGCATGAACCACACCGGCGTGGTCTCGGGCTGGTCCCGCCGGCAGGCTCGCAGGAACGGGGCGGTGGCGGCGAGGCCGGGCCGGCGGGCGGAACCGGGGTGCAGGCTGACCGCACCGGCACGGAACGCGGCATCGGCGGGTGGGAGGTCGGTCAGCGCGGTGGACCCCCCGGGACGATGGGGTTTGTCGCCGTCCCGCGGGGGCGCGACCCGCGCCGAGGCGACCGCGACGCCGCTCGGCGCGGTCTGGACGCTGGCCGACCCGGACCCGGGCCCGGCGTCGATGTGGACGACAGACATGACTCGATCGTTGCATGTCCACCGCACCTGCGCCGGTGTGACCAGGGGCACCCCGATCGGCACGGGCGGGTGATGACCGGCGTCGGCGTGGTCACGGTCCGGGCCGATCGGGGCATTCGACGTCAGCTATCTTCTACTTTCAGTAGAAGAAGTCGCTGGTCCAGCCGGTGCCCGCGACCTGGACCACCCCGGCCGACCCGACCGGCCAGGTGCGACCGTAGGCAGGCCAGGTGTGACGAAATCCGCTGTTCGCCCAGGTGAGCGGTCGGCGTGTCCCAGGCGGTGCGCACCTCGCCGCCACAGTGCACTCCAACCACGACACGACGATCACGACGATCACGACACGACGATCACGACACGCGACGACGATTGAGGATTCACCGATGACCGATAGGTCCCCGCACAGCGGCTCCCGGATCCTGACCGCTGCCCGCGCCGTCTCGTTCGCCGAGGCGACGTCGTTCCTCCTGCTGCTCATCGCCACCGGGATCAAGTACGGCGCCGACCATCCCCAGGGGGTGAAGATCCTCGGCCCGGTCCACGGCACGCTCTTCCTCGCCTACTGCGCCCTCATCGGCTACCTGGCATTCGTCGGGCGCTGGCCCCGCCGACGCACCGTGCTGGCCCTGATCGCCTCCGTGCTGCCGGTGGCGCCGTTCTTCGTGGAACGGCACTGGCTGCGGGGCGACGCCGGCACGGCAGGCAGTCCGACCGCACCGGCAGACCCGGGCGCGCGGCCGGTCTCCCAGCCCACCGCTCGCCGGAACTGACGCCCCACCCCGCGCGCATGTCCCCACTGTTCCCCGCGACGAAGCTGGGCAACTCCCCCGAAGGGGGATCACCCGCCCACTCCCCATCGAGACGGGCGCACGCGACACGCCGGAGAGAATGCGCGGACATCTGTCCGTCCCATGGCACCGTCAGTCCGGTCGGAATGAGGGCAGAGGGTGCGCGTTGTCGGCGTTCCACCTCGGCCGGCAGTCGCGGGGGCGCAGGATCCGTGGTGCAGGCGCCCGCCGCATCCGAGGGGACGCAACACGCAGCAGCCGTGCGCGGGGAGTGGTGTTCGAGTGGAACTGGTCCGGGTGGGCACCGACGATCACATTGTTCTCACCTGCGCCGAGTGCGGTGACGAGCGGCCGTTCGAGCAGCCGCCGTGCGCGGACGGGCACGGATCGGACTGCCCGGAGTGGGCCTGCACAGAGTGCGGTGCCGCGGTGCTTGTGGGGCCGGTCCCGCCCGTGGGGCAGATCCCGGGGGCCAGACCGGCGGGGCACCCGAGACCGGCCAGGGAAGCTGGCGCGGCGGCGAGAGACCATCGCGGCCGCGGGCGCGCCGCTGTCCGGATTTCGGCGTGAGCCTGCACAATCCCACCCCGCGCCCTGATTACAGCGCCGCCCCGGGCCGTCCCGGGACGTACGGCGAGCCCGTCGCGACGGAGGCATCACCCGGGTCTCGGGAGGTTCCGGTCCTGCGGGATGCGGCGGCACACCGCTCCAGCCATCGCCTCATCGGCACCCGATCGCACGCAACGGGATCGAAGCAGCACGCTCCGGCGTCCACCCAGCGCGATCAAGGCCGACGCCCTAACGTTGCCGTCATGGGGGCGGTGCAGTCGTACGAGGCGAGCCCGCCGATCTTTCTCGCCAGCACCGGCGCCCTGCGCGACGGGATGACGTGGCTGCGCCCGGAGATCAGCGTGCACGAGATCGCGGCCCCGACTCGGCTCGCGCCCTACGCCTTTGCCCTCGCCGGCGGGCTGACCGGCGACGCCGCCGACCTCGCCGCCGGGCGGCTGATCGTCCTGATGGACCCGGACGGACAGCCTGCCTGGCAGGGCAGCGCCCGCTTCGTCTGCTACGCCCGGGCGAGCGTCGATCCGGAGATCGCCGCCGATCCGCTGCTGGCCGACGTGGCCTGGTCGTGGCTGCGGGAGTCCCTCGACGCGCACGGCGCACAGTTCCGCGCGCTCGGCGGCGCGGTGACGACGACGACGTCACGGCGGTTCGGTGTCCTTCGGGCCGACGGGGACAGCTTCGACGTCGAGCTGCGCTGTTCCTGGTCACCCGACTGGGCCGAGACCGAGCTCGACGACGACTCGGCGGAGGGGGGCCCGGCCGGTTCCGAGCCGGCGCGGCCTGCGTGGAGTCCCGTCGGGGCAACCGCCCACCTGCTGGCCTTCGGTGACCTCCTGGCCGCCATGGCCGGCCTGCCACCGGCCCTGTCCGGCGTCGTGCCGCTCCCCCAGCGACGGGGCTGAAGCCGCCGGCCACGGGCCCGGTTGTAGCACCACACCGACCGGACCAGCGGTACCCCGTTCGGACCAGAAGCCGGCCACCGTACCCGGTAGTGGTGTCACGATGCGTATAATTAGCGCGATTCGCTGTACAGCGCGGCTGCCTCCGCGAGGATTCAGACGTACGATCGCCGATCGTGACGTCGACGGTTCCTGAACCAACACAGCAGGTCAGCGGGGGTGTAAGCGCAAAGGTGGAGGGAGAGCCCAGCACCAGCGCCCGCGAGCCCATCCCGCTCCTCACGCCTGTGGACGGCGTCCCTCCCGTCATCGTCGACGCCGCCGAGCTCACCGCCGCGGCCGAACGGCTGGCGGCCGGGACGGGCCCGGTCGCCTTCGACGCGGAGCGGGCCTCCGGGTACCGGTACAGCCAGCGTGCCTACCTGGTCCAGATCCGGCGCCGAGGAGCGGGCTCACTGCTCGTCGATCCCGTCCCGCTGGGTAACCTGAGCGTCATCCAGGAGGCGGTGGGTGACGCCGAATGGGTGCTGCACGCCGCCAGCCAGGACCTGCCCTGCCTGGCCGAGCTCGGGCTGCGGCCAAGCCTGCTGTTCGACACCGAGCTCGCCGGCCGGCTGCTGGGCTACGAGCGGGTCGGCCTCGGCATGATCGTCGAGCGGGTGCTCGGCTACGGCCTGGAGAAGGGCCACTCCGCGGCGGACTGGTCGACCCGGCCGCTGCCCGAGCCCTGGCTGCGCTACGCGGCGCTCGACGTCGAGCTGCTGGTGGAGCTGCGCGACGCGCTCGAAGCCGAGCTCATCGAACAGGACAAGATCGAGTTCGCTCGGCAGGAGTTCGCCGGGATCGTCGCGGCCCCGCCCCGCGAGCCCCGCGCCGAGCCATGGCGACGGACCAGCGGCATCCACCGGGCGCGTTCCCGCCGCCAGCTCGCGGCGGTGCGGGCCATGTGGACCGCCCGGGACCGGATGGCCCGCACCCGAGACGTGGCCCCGGGCCGGGTCCTGCCGGACAGCGCCATCATGGATGCGGTCCTCAACGCCCCCGCCGACACCGCGGCGCTGATCCGCCTGCCCATCTTCTCCGGCCCGCGAATCCGGCGGACCGCGAACACCTGGCTGGATGCGCTGCGCAGCGCCGCGGCGCTACCCGACGACGAGCTGCCGGCGCCGGCCGGTCCCAGCGGGGACGGTCTTCCCCCGCCGAACCGGTGGGCCGAGCGCGACCCGGTGGCCGCCGCCCGGCTCGCCCGGGTGCGGGCGGAGCTGTCCACGATTGCCGCCGCTCACACCATGCCGGTGGAGAACCTCCTCGAACCCGCGCTGTCCCGGCGGATCGCCTGGTCCCCGCCCGATCCGCTGACCGAGTCGGCGGTGGAGGAGGCGCTGATCGCCGGCGGCGCCCGCGCCTGGCAGCGGGAGCTGACCCGCACGGCCCTGAACTCCGCGCTCGTCGACCCGGAACCTGATCCGGCGGACGAGGCAGCCCCGCCCGCCACCGAGCGCGCCGGCGGGCGGCGTGCGGGTCGCGGCGGGGGTGCCGGCGGGGCGGATCGACCGCGCTCCCGCGGTGGGCGCGCCGGCGCCGGCCGCTCGGTGCGCGGGTCCGCCGGGCGGCCCACCGCCGGCTCTCCGGTCGGTGCGGCGCCGGCGGACGGCGGCGCTTCCTCGATCGGGGCCACCCCGACGGGCGGCAGCCCCACCGACCCGGCCTCGGCGGGCGGCGGCGCGACGAAGCCGTCCGCGTCGGGCCCGGGCCCGACGGGTTCCGCCCCGGCCGGCCCCGGCGCGGCCTGATCCCCTCCGCGCTGGCGATGCGCCAACGGCCGTACCGCGACACCGGGGGCAGACGGCGCGAGTGGTCTACCGGCCGGTAACCACCTGCCGTAGGCTAGCCGGTGCCGGCGGTGTCCGCGCCGGTGCTGACCGTCAGCGCGGTCCCATCGGGCCGGCACGGGCGGTCGGCGTCTCACGGCGAGGTGCCGGCGGCCAGGCGTCGCCGGTGGGGAGGCCACCGTGTTCGGTTCAGCCCGCGGTTCGGTCCGCGACGTGGTCTTCGTCGACGGCGTGCGCACGCCGTTCGGCAAGGCCAAGGGCGTCTACGCCGAGACCCGGGCGGACGACCTGATCGTCCGGGTGATCCGGGAGTTGCTGCGCCGCAACCCGTCGCTGCCACCGGAGCGCGTCGACGAGGTGGCGATCGCGGCCACCACCCAGATCGGCGATCAGGGCCTGACCATCGGCCGGATCGCCGGGGTGCTGGCGGGGCTGCCGGAGTCGGTGCCCGGCTATGCCGTCGACCGCATGTGCGCCGGCGCCGTGACGGCGGTGACGACGACGGCGTCCTCGATCGCGGTCGGCGCCTACGACGTCGCGGTGGCGGGCGGGGTGGAGCACATGGGCCGCCATCCGATGGGCGAGGGCGCCGACCTCAACCCGCGCTTCGTCGCCGAGCGGCTGGTGGATCCGTCCGCGTTGGTCATGGGCTCGACAGCGGAGAACGTGCACGACCGCTACCCGGCAATCACCCGGGCGCGGGCCGACGCCTACGCCCTGGCCTCCCAGGAGAAGGTCGCCAAGGCCTACGCGAACGGTCAGATTCAGCCCGACCTGGTCCCGATGGCGGCCCGGCACGCCGACAGCGGCTGGGAACTGGTCACCGCCGACGAGCCGCCGCGCCCGGCGACGACCCTGGCCGGGCTGGCCGGGCTGCGTACCCCGTTCCGCCCGCACGGCCGGGTCACGGCGGGCAACTCCGCCGGGATCAACGACGGCGCGACCGGATGCCTGCTCGCCGCCGCGGAGGTGGCCGCCGAGCTGGGCCTGCCGGCGAAGATGACGCTGGTCGGCTACGGGTTCGCCGGCGTCGCCCCCGAGGTGATGGGCGTCGGCCCGATCCCGTCGACGGAGAAGGCGCTGGCCCGTACCGGCCTGACGATCGACGACATCGGCCTGTTCGAGCTGAACGAGGCGTTCGCCGTGCAGGTCCTCGCCTTCCTCGACCATTTCGGGATCGCCGACGACGACCCCCGCGTCAACCGGTACGGCGGTGCGATCGCGCTGGGCCATCCGCTGGCGTCCAGCGGGGTGCGGCTGATGACCCAGCTGGCCCGGCAGTTCGCCGAGCATCCCGAGGTCCGCTACGGCATGACGGCGATGTGCGTGGGCCTCGGCATGGGGGCGACCACGGTCTGGGAGAACCCCCACCACGACGCCGCGACCACGGCGACGAGCTGACCGCGCCCCACGCGAGCACGCGAGAACCCAGTCCCAGGAGAGGGCGGCATGACGATCGACGAGGTGACCCTGGACTACCCGGACGAGGTCGTCACGGCCGCGCACGTCCGGTACGTGACGCTCCCCGGGGTGGCCGGCCCGGTCGCCCTCGTCACCCTCGACAACGGCCACGACCACACCCGGCCGAGCACCTTCGGCCCGGCCGGGCTGCGCTCGCTGCTCGCCGCCGTCGACGGGATCGAGGCGCACGATCCCCCGGTCGCCGCGATCGCCGTAACCGGCAAGCCGTTCATCTTCAGCGTCGGGGCCGACCTCGGTTTCCGGTCGTCGATCACCGAGGCGGACCGGCTGCGCCCGTCGCTGGACGCGCTCGGCCGCCTCGGCCACGACGCCTTCGCCCGGCTCGGCTCCGGCCGCCTCGGCGGGCGCCGGGTCCCCACCTTCGCGCTGGTCAACGGGGCGGTGCTGGGCGGCGGCCTGGAGCTGGCGCTGCACTGCGACTACCGGGCGCTGTCCGCCGGGATTCCCGCGCTCGCCTTCCCGGAGGTGTTCCTCGGCCTGGTACCGGCCTGGGGCGGTACCCAGCTCCTGCCGAACCTGATCGGCGCCGACCGGGCGGTGTCCGTCATCATCGACAACGCGCTCAGCCAGAACCGCACCCTGCGCGGGTCCATAGCGTTCGAACTGGGCATCGGGGACGTGCTGCTGGAACCGGCCGACTTCCTGGAGGAGGCGCTGGCCTGGGTGGGCCGGGTGCTGCGCGAGGAGATCGACCCGGTTGCCGGGCGCCGCCCGGTGGAGCGGGGCGCCGCCTGGGCCGACGCCGTCGCCCGCGGCCGGGCCCTCGCCGACGCCAGGCTGCACGGCGCCGCGCCGGCCGCCTACCGGGCCCTGGACCTGATCGCGCTGGCCGAGACGGCCGACCGTGCCAGCGGCTTCGCCGCCGAGACGCAGGCGCTGGCAGACCTGTCGGTCAGCGGTGAGCTCGCCGCCGGGCTGTATGCCTTCGACCTGGTACAGAAGCGGGCGAAGCGGCCGGTCGGCGGCCCGGATCCTTCGCTGGCCCGCCCGGTCACGAAGGTCGGGGTCGTCGGCGCCGGGCTGATGGCCGCCCAGCTCGCGCTCGTGTTCGCGCACCGCCTCGAGGTGCCCGTCGTGCTCACCGACATCGATTCCGAGCGGCTCGACGCCGGGGTCGCAAACGTCCACCGGGAGATCGACAATCTGCTGCTGCGCCACCGGATCTCCGCCGATCAGGCCAACCGGTACAAGGCGAACGTCACCGGCTCGCGGACGTTGGACGCCTTCGCCGACGCCGACCTGGTGATCGAGGCGGTCTTCGAGGACCTGGCGGTCAAGCAGGCGGTGTTCGCCGAGCTGGAGGCCGTGGTCGCGCCCACCGCGGTGCTGCTGACGAACACCTCCGCGCTGTCGATCACCGAGATGGCCGCGCGGCTGGCTCATCCCGAGCGGGTGGCCGGCCTGCACTTCTTCAACCCGGTGTCGGTGCTGCCACTCGTCGAGGTGGTCCGCGCGGCCCGCACCGACGACGCGACGGTCGCGACGACGCTGGCCGTCGCCCGCACCCTGCGCAAGGACGCCGTGCTCGTCGCGGACGCGCCGGCGTTCGTCGTGAACCGGTTGCTCACCCGCTTCCTCGGCGAGGTCCTGGGCGCCGCGGAGCAGGGCACGCCGATCGAGCAGGTCGACCACGCCCTGGATCCCCTGGGCCTGCCGATGTCGCCGCTCGTCCTGCTGTCGTTGGTCGGCCCGCCGGTCGCGCTGCACGTCGCCGAGACGCTGCACGCCACCTTCCCGGACCGGTTCCGGGCGCCGACGAGCCTGGCCCGGCTGGTCGAGGCGGGCCGGGGCTCGGTCTACACCACCGGCCCGGACGGCACCCAGATCGTCGACCCCTCCGCCGCCGCGGCCCTGAGGTCGGCTGCGGGGGTGCGGCCGCGCACGGCCGCCGAGGTGCGCGAGGCCGCCCTGCGGGCGCTCGCCGAGGAGATCCACCTCATGCTCACCGAGAAGATCGTCGCCGAGGCCGCCGACATCGACCTGTGCATGATCCTCGGCGCCGGCTGGCCGTTCCACCTCGGCGGGATCACCCCCTACCTGGACCGCACCGGCATCAGCGAGGCCGTCACCGGCGAACGCTTCGCCCCACCCGGCGTCGCCACCC